>JANOHH010000784.1:0-23270 GCA_031406395.1 Verrucomicrobiota bacterium
AACCTGCAAGGTCTGCCAGCCGGTCTCATCGTGGACGTCATCAAGGATTTCGTGGCAGCGCAGCAGAAGCAGCACGGCGAGATCGTTAACTACGAACAATGGTTGCGCGCCAGTTTTGGGAACACGTTCGCGGAAAACTTCCCGATGCAATACACGGTCAAGTACCACACGACCGAAGCGAAGAACAAGAGCCTCGACTGGATTGGGCCGCGCCTCTATCAGGCCAAGCTGGAGGAGGTGTTGCGGGGCGCGTTGCAGCCGGCAAGCGTGGACGTGCATTACATCAGTGGTTTCCGCTATCCATCGCACGGCGGGTTCGTCGCCTATCTGAAGCGGTTTATGGAGAGCGCGGACCTGCGCTTGAATCACGCGTTGGCCGGCATCAATCCGAAGCAGAAGGAGATTCGATTTACCAACGGTGTTACGGTGCCGTACAAGGGGATCGCTTCGTCCGTGCCCCTGCCGGATTTGATCCCGTTGATTCATGGGGCTCCGAGCGAAGTTATCGAGGCAGCCGCGAAGCTGGCTTGCACCGAGGTGGTCATCGTCAATCTGGTCATCAACCGGCCCGACCTCATCGACGCGCACTGGACCTACATCTACGACCAGGACATTTTCTTCACCCGTCTGAGCACCCCGCATCTGCAGTCGCCGCACAACGTCCCGCCCGGCTGTGGTAGCATCCAGGCTGAGTGTTATTACTCGAAGAAGTATCGCCCCCTCGATCGCAAACCCCAGGATTGCATCGAGCCGACGATCCGGGATTTGAAGAAAATCGGAGTTCTTCGCGAGGACGACCAGATTCTGTTCAAGGATGTGATGCACATCGCGTATGCCAACGTCATCTTCGATCTCGAACGGGCTGAGGCTTTGAAGATTGTTCACGGCTACCTCGATGAGTTGGGCTTTGCGTACTGCGGACGTTATGGCGACTGGGCTTACATCTGGACCGATGAATCTTTCATGAGTGGTGAGAAAGCGGCGGAAAAGCTTCTTGCGAAGTAGCTCGAGACGGGAAGAATAAATATGAAAGTTGTCCTCTTTTGCGGCGGCCAGGGAATGCGGATGCGCGATTACTCGGACGCCATCCCGAAGCCGATGGTGCCGATTGGCTATCGCCCGATTCTATGGCACTTGATGAAGTATTACGCCCACTATGGACATAGGGAGTTTATCCTTTGCCTGGGGTATCGCGGAGACACCATCAAGAATTACTTCCTTAACTATGACGAGTGCGTGTCAAACGATTTCGTGCTCTCAGGGGGCGGCAAAAATGTTGACATGATCTCCAAGGACATCGACGACTGGAAAATCACCTTCGTCGATACCGGTCTCACATCCAATGTCGGTCAGCGCTTGTTGAAAGTGCGCAAATATGTTCAAGACGACGAGATGTTCATGGCCAACTACGCAGACGGGCTTACGGATCTTCCCCTTACCACTCTTTTGGATCATTTCAATAGCGCGAACAAGACCGCCTGTTTTCTTGGCGTAAAACCCATGGCCAGCTACCACATGATTTCTGCGGATAAAGATGGCGTGGTGTCCGATGTGAAGAGTACCGCCCTCTCGTCCGGGCGGATCAACGGCGGGTTTTTCATTTTAAGGAAGTCAATCTTTGATTCCATCAAGGAAGGCGAGGAACTGGTCGAGCAACCCTTTCGCCGACTAATTGAGAAACGGGAGTTGCTTACTTATTCCTACGATGGCTTTTGGGCCTGCATGGATACTTTTAAGGAGAAGCAGCATCTGGATGATCTGTATACCAAGGGCAATGCTCCATGGGAATTGTGGCGGAAAGAGTAGTTCTGGAACAGGCGGTTGTGACGGCACCTCCGAAACATGTCCGCGTGGCCGCCACCGTTCAGCCAGCTCGGCATCATGCCACCGCCTCCGTTTGTCATCGCCGAGTTCATGCAAAATTGCAGATGACAAGCTTCATCATTACTGAGAAAAATCACACGCCATGATCAGTCTCGACATTCCGCGTCTCCAGAAAGTGCTTTGTCTCGGTGCCCACAGCGACGATATCGAGATTGGGTGCGGGGGCACCCTTCTAAGGCTAACGCGGGAAAGGCCGGATCTCGACCTGCGGTGGGTCGTTTTTAGCGCCGGTGGCCAGCGGACCTTGGAGGCACGACGGAGTGCGCGTCAATTCATCGGTGGCCTCAAGCGCAAGAAGATCGTGGTAAAGCAATTCCGGACCAGCTTCTTCCCGTCGCAGAACGAACGGATCAAGGAGTACTTCGAACATCTCAAGCAAAACTTCCAGCCAGACCTGATCCTTACCCACTATCGGGATGATCGTCATCAAGATCATCGCGTACTCTCGGATCTGGCTTGGAACACGTTCCGAAGTCACCTGATACTGGAATATGAAATTCCCAAGTATGATGGTGACCTCGGGATCCCTAATTTCTTTGTTCCGCTGGAGGATAAAATCGCCCAGGAGAAGGTCTCCAACTTGTGTCGGCACTTCCAGACGCAGGGCAACAAACACTGGTTTACGCCGGATACCTTCCTCGGTCTGATGCGCCTGCGCGGCATCGAGTGCGCATCTCCGACGCGCTTCGCCGAGGCATTCTATTGTCGGAAGTTGGTGCTCTGACTCGTCTTGTGGCGGGCTCCCTTCACTTTTCTCCGATAGAATACGTTACTGGCGTGCCAAATTTCTCCACTGCCCCCTCGATGACGACAAGACAGTGCTCCAATTCCAAACGAAAACTCAAATCGTGGCCGGTTCATCGGTTGTATTGAGCTCGCCGAAGGCTTATCCAATGCCAATCGACTACCGTAACCCGGCAGCCGGCGTCGCGGTGCTAATCATCCGTAGCGGTCGACTTTTGCTGGCCCGGCGCGGCGTGGAACCGGCGAAGGGTGAGTGGGACACCGTCGGGGGATTCGTGGACGAACACGAGTCCGCCGAGGAAGCAGTTGTGAGAGAGACCAAAGAGGAGACCGGATTGGAGGTAGGCAATCTCGAGTACTTGGGCTCAGTTCCTGATCATTACGGGCCGGACCAAAAACCGATTCTGCATCTGTGCTTCCTGGCTTCCGTTGATGGAGGAAACCCGGTGGCGCGGAGCGATGTGGCTTCGCTTTCCTGGTTTCCACTTGATGAGTTGCCTGATCGAATGGCATTTCCAAATCAGTCAAAGGTCCTCGGGCTTTTGAAAGACAGATTGGCTGGAGTGCGTTCATTTTCCGAGGCGGGCGAACCGAAGAGGCCGGATTAGTTGGAATCTGGTCACCCGTCGGTCATCCAGCGCTGGGGTTGCCGTTGCAGGCGGGTAAATTGTGGTGACGCAAGGAGGATCCTGTCCGTCCCTCAGAGCCTGTTACAGTCAGGCAACGATGCAGTAAGAGATTTTGAAGTTATATGAAAGAACGCTCACTCAAGGCGCTTTGGGCACAGAAGTCTTGCATCTACGGGGCCTGGCTTTCCATACCCGACAGCAATACGGCGGAGACCGCTGCGCGCGCAGGATTCGACTATATATGCATTGATGTTCAGCACGGCTTAATGGACTACCAGGCCGCTTTGCACATGTTGCAGGTCTTGGATTTGGGTACGGCACTTCCAATTGTGCGCGTACTCAACAATGATCCCGGTCTGCTGGGCAAATTCTTAGATGCTGGGGCTGCCGCAGTGATTCTCCCGATGATCAATTCACCTGCGGAGGCCAGGGATGCCGTCGCGGCATGTCGTTATGCCCCTGGGGGCTATAGAAGCTTTGGCCCAACGCGGCCAATGATGCGCGAGGGCATGCGCTATTTTCACGAAGCCAATGAGGCGATTTCGGTCATCCCGATGATCGAGACGCGCCAGGCGGTCGAGAACATTGATCAGATTGCTGCCGTGGACGGCGTGGACGCGGTCTACATAGGTCCGTTTGATCTCCACGTGGCCTTGGAACTTCCGCCAGGATTTGACAGCGACCATGCCACGTTTGTCAGTGCTGTTGATCGCGTATTGGAAGGCTGTCGCAGTGCCGGGGTCGTGGCTGCCGTCCATGGGAATCCACAAATAGCCAGCAAACGTCGGCAGCAAGGATTTCGGATGATCACCATTGCCTCGGATCTATCTATTTTGCGTCGAGGCTTCCAAGATGCATTGGCGGCTGTGGGTGGAGGAGGTCACTAACTGGATTCTTAGAAAAGGTGGCGTTCGTTCGTTTTTTTCGGAGGGTCGGCCATCTCGCCCAGACCGAGTATGCATCAGGACCAAGTCCTGCGGGTGGACAATAACTTCCAGGCCATCAAATCAACAAATCAATTCATATCTGGCCGCTGGCACCAATAAATCAGCCGCACCCCGAATCGATTTCAATCTGCGACAATTGTTTCCAGAAGTGACTTTGGCCGCAACATTTCTGGCCAATGTCTGGGATGTCAATATCGCCGCGGCAATTCGGAGAGGGGGTGACATCAAAATCGTAAGGTCAACGAGGCCATTGACGTGAAACCATGACTCGGGCCGGACTCGTATCCTGGTGGGTCTGCCAATCCTGGCAGCCGTCAGGATTTTGAGGCTCCGGCCCGATTTGCTTTGTCATCGCCGCATGCTCTCAGCATCCCGGCCAGCTGATCACCGCAGCCTCACTTGGCCATGGCCGGATTTGAGTTGGGCCGGTTCCCAGCTGGGTCCGCAGCCAACCCTCGTAATCCTGATTTGATTGGCTCCTTATCCTGTGCTAGCGTCACCCACAGCAGGAAAAGGCAATGGCCATAACAATTTCAACACATCAGGGACGCAATGGTGACGGGCTACGGTGGCGCTGTTCTGGAAAAGCGGATTTCAATTGGCAGTCTCCATCGAGCAAAACTGCTGACTTCCGAGAAAGTCAATACCGGGACGCTTCTCATCAAGAAAGGCGCTGGTTTACGTTTGGTTGCCGTCCGTTCCCCACGCCCTGCCTTCCCGCAGGTGCTGAATCGTTCATCTGCCGGACGATTCCATCAGTTTCGTGAGCATGAAACCCGTTCGCGAATTAGTGGTTTTCTTGTCCGTCATGCTTACGCCGTGGCTGTCAGAAATTGCGGCGGCCCAAACAAATGTCACATTCGTCGACCCAAGCCTTGAGACCGCGGTCCGCTCTGCTTTGGGCAAACCAACGAATCCACTCACAAGCTCGGATCTGGCCAGTTTGACCTCGCTGACCGCCAGCACCCTCGGTATCACCAATTTGTCCGGTTTGGAGTGGGCGACGAATCTGACGAATTTGGATGTTTCCGGAAATGCCCTTAGTAATCTTTCGCCGCTGGCTGGGCTTCTCCACTTGATGAGCTTGAATGTGGGGAACAACTTGATCGTGGACGGGAGTGCCATGTCGGGGCTTACGAATCTGTCCAGTCTCTGGCTGTTTGGTAATCGTATTACAGAGCTAACCGTGCTCACAAACCTGACCGGGCTCACTTCTCTGGTTCTTTACAACGGTGGCCTTAGGGATATCAAACCGCTGGCTGCGTTGACTAATTTGAGCTATCTGGAACTTAGGTGGAATCCGCTCACCAACGCTGCCACGGTGCTGCCCGGGCTGACGAACTTGACCACTTTGTATCTGGGCGGGACTTCCGTCAGCAATGTGGGTTTTCTGCTGAATCTGACGGGGTTGACTTTCTTAAACCTCGATCATAACCAAATCTCCAATCCTTCACCGCTGGCCGATCTGCCCAACCTGCGCGTCTTGGATCTTGGCTATAATCCGCTAACCAATGCCGCACAAATAGAGGCCTTCACGAACCTGACCAGCCTTTACCTTAGCGGCACTTCCATCAGCAACGCCAACCTGGTGACGAACCTGAGCCGGCTGACGTCGTTGACACTGGCCTATAACTTCATCACGAACGCTTGGCCGTTAGCCGTGCTTACGAATCTAGAAACCCTGGGCCTGAACTGGAACTTTTTTGCGGACCCGGCAGGGTTGGCAGGGCTCACCAATCTGACCAGCGTCTGGCTGGATGGCAACGCGATCAGCAACGTCAGTGTTTTTCCCGGTTTGACCGCACTGAAGGCTCTGGGACTTCAGAACAATCAAATAAGCGATTTTGCGACCTTGGGTGGACTTACAAATCTGGTTGCTCTTTTTGCTGATTACAACCGCCTGACCAACATCACCGACCTCGAGCATCTTCCTCGTCTGTCCCGCGTTCAGATAGTCGGTAACCCCTTGGAAGTGGTGTCTGGTTCAAACGCCACGACCATTCAAACCTTGAAAGCTCGTGACGTTGATCTGGCCTACTTGCCAACGAATCAACCCCCAAGCATCTGGATCTCCACCAATTGGTTCATCGCCGTGAATGAGAGCTCGTCGCTCGGTTTCCACCTTTCGGATGATGTTGCTTCATGGGACCAGTTGCTGGTGACGGCCGAATCCTTGAACCCCACGCTGATACCGAACGAAAGCATCTCGCTGAGCGGCCTGTACCTCAACCGCACCCTGAAGGTAACCTCGGCTGCCAATCAGACCGGCACGGCAATGTTAACGCTCACCGTGCAGGATGCGGCTGGGTCCAGCACTGTGGTCTCCGTGCAGGTTAACGTTTTGGTGCCGCAGCCGGTGTCAATTCCAGACCCGTACTTGGCCACCGCCATTCGCTCAACGCTGAACAAGCCCACCGGACGTCTCAGCAGTGTGGATGTTCTGGCGTTGACCGATTTATTCGCCTTCGAGACCAATATTATGGATTTGTCCGGCTTGGAGTGGGCCACGAATCTAGCCAGCTTGTATTTGAGCGGTAATTCCGTCACTAACTTGGGGGCGCTCCAAAGTTTGCACCAGTTGACGTCCTTCACGCTTTACAACAACAATACCGCGAACCTTTCACAACTGGCCGGCTTGACGAATCTGGTTAGCTTGTCGCTCGTTGGCAATTCAATCAGCAACCTGACGTTCCTCGACAACCTGACTGGATTGATTTATTTGAACCTGGACAACAACCAGATTGCCGACCTTGTGCCGCTAGCCACGCTGACGAATCTCAATTTCCTTTCGCTGCGGCAAAACCGGCTGACGAACTTGGTTCCTCTCCAGAACCTCCCACGGTTGACTGATGTCGACTTGAGACTGAACCTGCTCGATGTTGGCTCCAACTCTCCAGCTATGACGGTGATTAAGACCTTGGAAGGCCAAGGTGTGTTCGTCAATTACCTGCCGCAGCGAGGACCGCCCACCTTTGTGGTGCGCCCGAACTGGCTCATCGCGCAGAACTCGGCCACCTCATTGTCCTTCGGAGTCAGTGATAACGGCGCGTTCGCAAGTCAGTTTGCCGTCACGGCTGGATCGGGGAGTAGCATCATCATACCGAATCAAAACGTCGCCGTTGCCGAGGGTTACGTTGAGGATTGGAATTTGTCTGTGGCCCCGGCGACGAATCAGATCGGAACGACCCCTTTAAGCCTAACCGCTACGAACGACGCGGGGTTGGGCTCGAGTACGACTATTTTGGTTTCGGTGGTCGTGCCGTTGCCTCTGGACAATAACTTGCTAGAAGGCACTAATCTCACATGGCAGACCGGCGGTGACGCCCTTTGGTTTGGGCAGGTTGGCGTTCATCATGGCGGCGGCTCGGCGGCCCAGAGTGGTAGCATTCAAAACGGTCAGGAGTCTTGGATGGAAACGACCTTGGCAGGGCCGGGAATTTTGACGTTTTGGTGGAAGGTTTCCTCGGAGGCATCTTTTGACTGGTTGGAATTCAGCCTGGATGGACTACCGCAATTTGACCGAATCTCAGGTGAGGTGGACTGGGAACCGAGAACCGTAAATATCCCGCGCGGCCCGCAAGTGGCCCGTTGGCGATATTTTAAGGATGTGGGTTACAGCCCGGGCTTGGATACCGCCTGGGTAGATCAAGTGACTTTTCTGCCTTTGAGTTGGCTCGAGTTGGTTGGCCGGCCGAACAACATTCAATGCGAACTGCTTCTGCACCCAGTTTTGGGCAAGTTTTACCAACTTCAAGCGTCAACGAATTTGAGTGCGTGGTTTCCATTGGCGGTCGTGACAGCAACCAACACGGCCATGCCATTCGTGGACCTGACCGCCAACTCTTCCGCGCGCTTTTACCGCCTGCTGGAATTGTCCGCCAGTTCCATTCGGCTGCAGAATCCCAAATGGATCGCGAACACATTCCAATTGGAATTGCAGAGCCCACCTGGCCTGCAATTTGAGGTGCAGGCCTCCGCGGATTTGATGAGCTGGAGCGGATTGGGCACGATCAGCAATGCGCTCGGCACAGTTCTGTACACCGACCTGCAGGCGACCAATACACCGAAACATTTTTACCGTGCGCTGCTGCTCCCCTAGTCACAGCGAGACTCCTACGTCCGCCCCAATCCGTGCAATTGGGAATGAGTCTTTGAGTTTGAAGAGTATTCTGGAAGGTCCGTCAACCGCCAAAGGCTGGCTGCGCCTTTGCCAGGCACATTTCCTCGACGGCTATCAAATGCCGCAAACATTATTGCGTGAAACCTGAACCTCACAAACCCTCTGCGCTTGCTTCCGGGCCAGGCGCGGTGCGCACTTCCGGAGTTGAGGCTCAGCGGTTTGCTTCTACGGGACTGAGGCCTAACTCAACGCCGCATATTGCGAAGGGGAGTCCCTCGCGACTTAAGTGCTTCACGATCTTCGCTCTGGGACTGTCTGCTTTATTCTTTAAGCCCCTCCATGAACTGGTACACTACTCTTTGAACTCTTCCCTCCATTCGCACATGGTGTTGATCCCTTTCATTTCCGGCTACCTTGTATGGTTGCGGCGAAAAGCAGTCCTGCCCGCGCCATCCGCTTCGCCCGCCCTCGCCGTGATTCCGCTGGCATTTGGAATCCTGCTACTGCGAGCGTTGCTCTTCGGGAACGGGTCGGTTGCTTGGGTCAAACCCAATGATTATCTCGCCCTGGCCAGTCTCTCCTTTCTCTGCTTCCTCTGGTCTGGGGCGCTGTTGATCCTTGGCGGGAAACTGCTGCGCACGCTGGCGTATCCGGCGGCGTTTCTAATATTCATCACGCCACTGCCAACTGCCGTGGAAAATTTCGTCGAAGAATTCTTCCAGCATGCCTCCGCCGAGGCGGCCGCGCTTTTGTTCGCCCTTTCCGGCAGCACGGTGTTCCGCGAGGGGTTGGTTTTCCAATTGCCCGGCATCACCCTGCAGGTGGCTCAGGAGTGCAGCGGCATCCGCTCCAGTCTAGTCTTGTTCATTACCAGTCTTCTCGCCGGACACCTTTTCCTCAGATCGCCGTGGCGCCGTTTTTTCCTGACGGCTTTTGTGATCCCACTGGCGATTGTGCGTAACGGTTTCCGGGTGTTTACCCTCGGCTGGCTCTGTGTCCATGTTAGTCCTTCCATGATTGATTCCGCCATCCATCATCGCGGTGGTCCGTTGTTCTTCGTGCTGTCGCTCGTGCCCTTTTTCCTGTTACTCGTCTGGCTACGGCGGCGTGAGCGGCGTGGCACCCCTCCGGGCGGCTCGGTGACGGATGTTCAATCTCCGGGCAATCAAACTTGATGAAAACCATTTCTTTCCGGGCCCTCCTGTTGGTGGGCGTGGCCTTGCTGTTGGCGACCGGCTGCTCGCGGGACGCGAAGCGGGCAAAATATCTCAAACAAGCGGAGGCGCATTTCCAGGCCGGCGACTACGACCGTGCGGAGATTGAGTACCTCAACTTGCTCCGGATCGAGCAGACCAATGGCGTCGCCTTGCGCAACCTCGGGCTGATGGCCTTCGAACAGGGACGGATCGCGCGCGCCTATGTAGTGCTCTCCCAGGCCAGAAAAGTCAGCCCGGAGGATCTTGAAACCCGCTTGAAACTGGCACAAGTCCTTTTATCCGGGGGTAAACCCAAGGAGGCTCGCGATGAAGCGGTGCAGCTCCTCGCACGTCAGCCCACCAATGAAAGCGCGTTGTTGCTCCTCGTGGACAGCAGTCTCAACACCAATGACCTGAAGGATGCCCAGCTGCGACTCGCCGGCCTCAAATCCGGGAGTGAGCAGGTTCCCGGTTACCATGTCGCCTGGGCCACATCGCAGCTCCGAAATCGGGAATTGAAAGCCGCGGAAGTTTCGATCCGCAAGGCGTTGTCGTTGGATCCTAAATCCTGCCTCGCGCACGGTGCGATGGCCAATTTCCATGTCCTCAATAACGACCCTACCAATGCGTTGATCGAATTCAAGGCCGCCGCCGACCTCGCGCCGCAGCGCTCGATCCATCGCCTCCGCTATGTGGATTTCATGGTCGCCATGGGTGAGCTGGATGCCGCGAAGGAACAGATCAACCAGATCGCGAAAAAAGCACCCGATTACCTGCCAGTTTCGATTCGCGTGGCGCAGATCGCCTTGGCGGAACGCCGCTTTGCGGATTGCGAAAGCCTCCTCAAATCCGTGCTCACCCGCGATCCTTCTCACCTGGAGGGTATGCTCCTGTCGGCGCGCCTTCACGTGGCGCAGAATCAGGTGGACAAGGCGGTCACCGCACTCGAACGCGCCCTCCGGGTCTTTCCGCGACTGCCTCAGATCCACTACCAGTTGGCCGTCCTCGACCTGATGCAGAATGACCTCGCCGGCGCGGCGAAGAGCCTGAACCAGGCTCTGGCTATCCAGTCCGATTATGTTGAAGCTACCCTGCTGCTGGCAGAGCTGAATGTTCGCCGCGGAGACACCAGCCAAGCCATCACCGCCCTCACCAAACTCCTCGACCGTCGACCGGATTCGGCGGCCGCACAGTTTATGCTTGCCACCGCCTATCGCGCTGCCGCCAAGCTCGAGTCGGCACTCCGGATTTACCAGAACCTCAGCCGAAGCTTTCCCACCAATCCCCAGCCTGCCTTCCTGATGGGACTGGTCGAGCGGCAGATGAACAGGAACACCGAAGCCCGCCATAGTTTCGAAAGTGTGTTGGCCTTCGCCCCCGGATTCTTAGCCGCCGTCGAGCAACTCGTCGGCCTCGATCTCGCAGAGAATCATTTCTCCGCGGCGCTGCAGCGGGCGCAGTCGCAAGTCGATTACATGCCCACGAATCCCGCTCCCTACGTTCTGCTTGCCGGAGTCCAGCTCCTCGAAACCAACCTGCCCGCAGCCGAAGCCACCCTGCTCAAGGCCCTTGCGCTTCAGCCCGACTCCGGGCCGGCCAACGCCCTGCTCGCCCGCATTTACGTCACCTCCAACAAGCACCCGGCCGCGCTTAAAACCTTGAACGAGATGGTCGCTCGCGACACCAATGACCTTGTGTCCTGGTTGAAGATCGCCGAATTGCATGCTGCAGCCTCGAACTATCCCGCCGCGAGGCAAACCTACGAAAAAACCCTGGCGGTGAGTCCCCGCTATGTGCCGGCACTCAACAACCTTGCCTGGCTTTCCGCCATCCGTTTTGGTGACTTGAAGCGCGCTTACGAACTTGGCAGCATGGCACATGACCTGCGTCCGGGTGACCCTTTCACTTCGGATACTTTCGGTTGGGTGCTCTATCTCATGGGGGATTATCCGCGCGCGCTCGCCCTGATTGAGGAGTGTGCGAAAGCCTTGCCCCAGGAGCCGGAAATTCAGTTTCATCTGGGCATGGCGCATTACATGATGGGCGAAGAAGCGCCGGCCCGGGTTGCCCTTCAGAATGCCATGCAGCTTGCCCGAGAAGGTGACTGGCGCAGCGATGCGGCCGAGCGTTTGCGCCTACTGGATCTCGACCCACTCACCGCCGATGCTCGGACGGCCGCCGAACTGAACGCTTTGTCCGTGCGGCTGCCTAATGATCCCATTCTACTCCTGCGCCAGGCGGCCATCGCGGAAAAGAAAGGGGACTGGGGCAAGGCCGCCGGGCATTACTCGAAGGCTTTGCAAATCAACACGAACCTGGTGGCCCCGACGATCAAGCTTTCGCAACTGCTGGCCGCAAAACTGAACAATCCGCAGAAAGCGCTCGAACTGGCGCGGCGGGCACGTGACTTGTCCCCTGATGACCCGCTCATTGCGCACACGCTTGGCCAGCTCGCTTATGCCGCTGGCGATTTTCCCTGGGCGGCCAGCCTCCTGCAGGAAAGCCTCCGCCGGCTCCCTAATGCCGATGTGCAGTTTGACTTCGGTTTGGCCACCTACAGCCTTGGGCAGGTGACCAATGCCACCCTTGCGGTGCAGGCTGCGCTCGACGCTGGCTTGTCGTCTCCTCGATCCGAAACGGCGAAGACGTTTGTTCAAATGCAATTGTTGTATCGCAATCCCAACCAGGCGGACGCCGCCTTCACCCAAGTGCAGGAACTGCTCAATCAGCAGCCCGACAATGTCCCCGCCATGATGGTTATGGCCGGCATCCAGGAGCGGAAAGGGAATTTCGGCGCCGCCCGGGACAATTACACCCGCATTCTTAAATCAATGCCAACTTTTACGCCGGCTGATCGTCAGCTGGCTTTCCTTTATTTTTCCAACTTGAAATCGCCATCCGAAGCGCACGTCCACGCACTCAAGGCCCGCGAAGCATTCCCAAAGGATCACGAAGTTGCCCGACTCTTGGGCCTGCTTGCCTACCAGCGCGGAGAATTCTCCCGGGCTGGACAGCTTTTGCAGGAAGCCTCGGTCCGCTTTCCCGAAGACCCGGAAGTTATCTATCGCCTTGGTCTAACCCAGTCCAAGTTGAAACAGAGCAAGGAAAGCAGGGCCAACCTAGCCAAGGCGCTGGTGTTGGCCCCGAACTCTGAACTCGCCCCCGAGGCCAAGCGGTTGTTGGCCGATTTGAAATGATCGCTGTCGGGCCATGAACTTTCCCGTTCTCATTTCGCTGGTCGCCGCCATTGGCGCGGTTCTCCTGGCGTTTGCGACCCTTCTGTCGCGGCCCCGTTCGGTCGCCCAATGGTCGTTCTTCGCCGGGATGCTCGCATGCGCCCTGGAGGCAGGTTGTCAAGTTGCCAGTCTGAATGCTGTCTCTGTGCCGGACATGCTTTTTTGGCAGCGCCTGTCCGTTATCCCGATGTCGCTCCTGCCGGTAAGCTGGTTGGTTTTCAGCCTTACATTCGCCCGCGGCAACCATGGGGAGTTTCTCCGAAAATGGCTGCCCGCCGTAGTTCTGTTCGCGGTGCTTCCACTAGGGCTGGCGCTCTGGCATTTGCAGTATTGGGTCAGTCAAGTTGTTTGGACCGAGCGGGCGGGACATTGGGTCTTCCCGATTACTCTGACCGGCACGGTGCTCCACGGGATAATGGTAGTCAGCGCCGTTTTGATCCTCGCCAATATCGAGTGGACGTTCCGTGCCGCCGTGGGCAGGGCGCGCTGGAAGATCAAGTTCGCCTTCCTCGGGCTCGGGCTGCTGTTTGGGGTGCAAATTTTTTCCAGCAGTCAGGTCATTCTCTTCTCCGCCAACAACGTCCAACTCATCATGCTCAACTCGGCCGCTCTGGTGGCGGCTTGTCTGCTTCTGGGCGTCTGGGCTTTCCGCACGCGCATTGCCGACGCTGACCTTTATCCTTCCGCAGCCGCGCTCCACAAGTCCTTCACCGTGCTCCTGGTTGGTGTTTATCTGGTCGTGATCGGCATCCTCGCTAAATTAGTCGCGGCTCTGGGCGGGGATGAAAATTTTCCCGTCAAAGCGATGTTCATCCTCGTGGCGCTGGTTGGAGTGGGCCTGTTGTCTCTCTCGGATCGGGTCGGGCAGGCAATCCGGCTTTTTGTCAGTCGGCACTTTCGGCGTCCCGCCTACGACTATCGCGCCGTATTGACTACTCTGACTCAGCGGACCTTGGCCATTGTCGACCGGCGGGAATTCGCGCTTGCCGCGGCAAGGGTTATCTCCGAGACCTTCGAAGTGCTTTCTGTGACGCTCTGGCTGAAGGACTCATCCCGAAACAAGCTCGCCCTCGCCGCCTCGACCGCGCTTGAGGCGGAATCCGTCCACGAGGCCGCGTTGCCCGACGAGATTCTGCCTGAACTCACCCTTATCTTTGCCGGAGGACCGCAGCCCGTCGACATCGATTGTACCGATGAACCATGGTGTCAGTCGCTTCGCAACAGCAACCCGATGTTCTTTCCCCAAGGCGGACATCGCTACTGCCTACCGCTCATTTCTCGGAGAGAAGTCCTTGGTTTGATCGTCCTTGGCGACCGGGTGCGCGGGATTGCGTTCTCCGCGGAAGATCTCGAATTGTTCGAATGCCTCGGCGACCAGATCGCTGCCGCGGTCTGCAACCTCAGCCTCTCCGAACGGCTGCTCAACGCCAAGGAAATGGAAGCTTTCCAGCTCATGTCCACGTTCCTCGTGCATGATCTAAAGAACACTGCTTCGGCACTTTCGCTCACCTTGCGCAATCTCCCCGTTCATTTCGAAAACCCCGCCTTCCGCGAAGACGCCCTCCGGACCGTTGCCAAGAGTGTCGGTCGGGTGAACGAGCTAATCGGGGGGCTCACCACCTTGCGCGAGAAATTGGAACTTCACCCGGCCCCGGCGGACCTCAATCAAATTGTCACCGCTGCGCTCGAGGCGGCTGGTGACTACCCGGACATTACCGTCGTCCGGCGACTCCAACCGTTGCCACCTTTCTCGATGGATCGCCGCCATATCGAGTCCGTGATCGTCAACCTCCTGCTCAATGCAAAGGAAGCGCTCGCTAGAGGGGGCGAAATCCGGCTCGAGACCAGCCGGGAAGATGGCGGGGCACTTCTCGTGGTTGCCGACACCGGCTCGGGCATGACCCCGGAGTTTCTCTCGGATTCACTCTTTAAACCGTTCAAGACCACCAAGCGAAACGGGCTCGGTATTGGCATGTTTCAGGTCAAAGCCATCCTCGAAGCGCACGGTGGAAGAATTGCCGCGCAGAGCCGGCTCGGACAGGGTGCCACTTTTCGCGTCTGGCTGCCAATGAACCAATGAAAAATTGCCGACTAAAACTCGAAATGGCCGCGACGTTTGGGTCCTCACTTTTCAATTTGAATTGAAATGAAACCAACCCTGTTAATTGTCGATGACGATGAGGAGATCCGCTCGCAACTGAGATGGACTTTGGCTGACGACTACGAATTACTCATCGCGCGTGATCGCGCCGCCGCTGTGGAACTGGCTCGTCAAGCCCGGCCCTCGGTCGTGTTGTTGGATTTGGGCCTTCCGCCCTGCCCAGCGGAGACCGTTGAAGGCTTCGCCACGCTTGCCGACTTGCTCGTCCTCGACCGTCAGATCAAGATTATCGTGGTGACGGGGCAGGGGGAAAAGGACCATGCGTTGCGCGCCGTGGGCGAAGGCGCCTACGACTTTCTTAGCAAGCCCGTGGATGTGGATGAACTTCGCATCATCCTGAAACGGGCCACCTACGGCGCACAACTAGAGCGGGAATATCGGGAACTGCAGCGGGTTTTCAACACGGAAACTTTTGAGGGAATGTTGGGCACGAGTCCGCGCATGCAGGCCGTGTTCAATACCATTCGTAAAGTGGCCACCACTGATGCGCCAGTATTGATCCTTGGCGAAAGCGGCACCGGCAAGGAGGTCGCCGCTCTGGCCGTCCATCGGCAGAGCCTCCGTCGGGACGGGCCCTTTCTGCCCATTAATTGCGGCGCGATCCCCGAATCGCTGCTTGAGAGTGAGTTGTTCGGCCACGAGAAAGGCGCCTTTACCGGCGCGCACATGTTGCGCAAGGGCCGGATCGAATCGGCCGCCGCCGGCACGCTTTTCCTGGATGAAATCGGGGAGCTGCCCCTTGCTTTGCAGGTCAAACTGCTCCGCTTCCTCCAAGATAGCTTTATTCAACGGGTGGGTGGCCGCCAGACCATTGCCGTGGATACGCGCGTGATCGCCGCGACCAACATGGACCTCAAACGGGCCCAGTCCGATGGAAAGTTTCGGGAAGACCTCTATTACCGCCTGGCGGTGATCAACATCAACCTGCCGCCCCTCCGCGAGCGGCCGGAAGACATCTCGACCCTCGCGAAAGCCTTCCTGAAAAAGTTCGCGCCTACGAGCGGGACCAGTCCGCTCGCGTTCGCCCCATCCGCATTGCGGGCCCTGCAGCATTACGCCTGGCCAGGGAATGTGCGTGAACTCGAAAACCGCATAAAACGCGCGCTCATCATGGCCGAGGGCCGGCAGGTCACGCCCGCGGACCTGGAACTGTCGAATACCTCGTCGCAAGTGAGCTTGCGTACCCTCAAAGATGCACGCGAAACCGCCGAGCGTGAGGTCATTCTCGCCGCCCTGCAGCGGCATAAATGGAAGATCGCCCCTGCCGCCGTCGAACTCGAAATCAGCCGCCCCACCCTATATGAATTGATCGAAAAACTAGGCCTTCAGAAACCAGCCGCGGCCCCGGCGGTGATTCCTCCGGTTCCTCATGGTCCTGAAGGATCATCCCCGATCTGATCGTCTGGCCTTTGGATCCAACTTGGAGAAACCTTCAAAAAGTCGGAGACAACAGGAGTGGTTAGCCGGCTCTTCCTTCAGAAATCAAGAGAATACCAGCATCGTTATCACGTCTCCTGAAATGCAGGAGGTTTTGCGGCAGCCAATACTCCGCACGTAGCCTTCGATTGTGTTAGCCACCCCCCTTCAGCCTCATCACTCAACTCACTTTTCGAAGTCAAACACATGAACGAATGTCGGCCTAGTTTACAGTTTTATTTATCAATGTAAACGATTGTAAATAAGGTTCTTACTGAAATACAATATGGCCTTTATCATTTTGGTGTCGGCAGATATTTCACTTTTTGAAAAACTGCAATCAATTCTGAAACGCCAATTCCAATAATATTGTGTTCACAAACAAATGATAATAAACGTTTTAGCTGATTTCATAAAATCCAAGCCTATACTCGTATCATGTTGGCATGCGTGCTGCAGAGTAGATTAAACAGTTAGAGATTCAAAACGGACCAGGGAGAGGTCAGTTAGCAACACCTAGTGGAAATTAATTAGTATATGAGTAAGAAGTCTGTAAAAGTATGAAAAATAATTTAATCAAACCGATAACAGTTGGAATTTGCCTGACGGCAATCTGTTCCTTGAACGCGTGGGCATTACCGAGTCTCCAACTTGACACCGCTCCTGGCATTTATGACCCAATCACGGAAACGACGGTCGCTACGGCTAACCCGTTCGTGCTCAGGGCACTTATAGACGCGAGTAGTATTGATATCACGAGAAACTATTACATATCCGCGGCCATCACTCCAAATCCTGGCGTGACACCCTCACCGAACTTTGGGTCGTTTACTATCAACGGTACGACTTACAGCAGTTCATCTGGCATGCAGTACGGAATTCCGCCAGTGGATGCCGCCATTCAAAATCTTCCGACTCATTCAATCTATCCCACATGGTATGCTGAGTTGGGCTTCAGCGCCGTTGGAAGTTCGATGGTTGCTGCTTACAACGCTCAGGATGGCTCCTCCGGGTCGGGAATGCTCAATTACGTCGATTTCGCAGTGGACATCACGGGATTGCTCGGCAGTACTTACGCTGTTCATTTCGACCTTTATACTTACGACCTGATTGGTAATCCTCTAAAGATCGACAAATTTGCCCCTTTCTCGCACGACGCCCAGAGTGGTGGCACATCCGTCCCCGACGGAGGGATTACGGCAATGCTGCTCGGGGTGGCTGTGATGGGCTTAGGGGCCTTGAAGAGAAGGCTAGTGTAACGCGTCTAAACTTTTATCGCGCGAGCGCAGGGAAATAGTTCCCTGCGCTCGATTTATTTTGGTGCTTTACGACGTGAACAGCAATTGTGCTCGTTCCGTCGTCGGCTTGATGATCTTGCCAACCCTAGCCGGTCACTCCGTCTCTGGGACTGTGAACTCAAGTCTTCTCGCGACAACAAACTTTCCCCCTGACGACAACCAAAACTCCCAATGTCTGGGGAAATTCCCGTTGGTTTTTCTGGTCAGACCGCAGGCCTGACCGGGCAGACTGCCGGAGCACAATCACCACACAACAACGGACTCGCCTCGTCACCGGGTTTCAGCGGACGGGAAGTGTTTCTATGAGTGCAATCCAAAGCGGGATGAATCCGGAAGGTGGCGCGCAAGTATTTGAATGACCCAGAGCGATTGGGCCAGCCAGGACCGGCGCGGGATTGGCGCACGCGGGTGGATCTGGTGGCTCAGAAGGCCGCAGGATACGATCGATCTGCGTGGGGCTGATCATCAAAGTTTTTTCTTAACAGCTTCCGGCAACGGCGCGGAGCGCCGCTCGGAATATTCCAACCATTCGGGCAGCGCCTCCTCGAGCCGCTTGCTGCACAATCGTTCGCTGGTCAGCCAGACGGTCTTATGCACCGGCAGCACCGCGACGGGATGATAGATGATTTTTGACCCGCTCCGTTTGGTCAGTGTCGTGCGTAGCGGATGGTAAAGCAACCGCAACGTGGATTTGGGAGGATCCCCGCACAGGGAGCAAAACTCGCACCCAATGCGCGTCTTAGGTGGACGACCAGCCCTTGGCAGCGGCCGTGGATGCGAGCCAGACACTCGCGTCTGGCTGATAAACTCATGTTCGTGACTTGGGTAACCAAAAACAAGAGTCAACGTCTCAGCAGACTCCTCATCCACTTCCCTGTACCGGTAACATTTAACTTGAGTCCATTCGCCCGCAGCGCGGCAGTGAAGGAGAGCTTGAATGGTGGCGTGAATTGCCGCCAGAATGGATGTGCGGAAGCCCTGAAATGAATCCAAACTCAATCGAAATTCTGGCCTCAGTGCTGTTTGCCGTCGCGGTGGTACATACCTTTTGTGTGAAATATTTCGCGCACTGGGCGCATCAGTCCCCGCCGGGATCTGCGCGCCAACAGTTCCTGCATTTCCTCGCGGAGACGGAAGTCGTATTCGGTTTGTGGGCGGCGGTACTCTTCCTTGGCATCGGGGTCCTGAAAAGATCGTTCCACGATCCCATCGCCTACATTGATGGCCTATACTTCACCGAACCCAAGTTTGTTTTCGTCATCATGGTCGTCGCGGCCACGCGGCCGGTGGTGAAACTGGCGGAGGCATTCATCTCCCTGGCGGCGCGGGCCCTGCCGCTCCGCGAGGGGCTATCGTTCTATCTGGCGGCACTGATTCTCGGGCCGTTGCTCGGCTCGTTCATCACCGAACCGGCGGCCATGACCTTGCTGGCCTTGGTGCTCAAGCGACGGTACTTCGATCACGGCATCAGCCGGAAACTGGCATACGCCACATTGGGATTGCTATTCGTAAACGTGTCCATCGGCGGCACGCTCACCCATTTTGCCGCGCCGCCGGTGTTGATGGTCGCCGCCAAGTGGAACTGGGACACGACTTTCATGCTGACCCATTTTGGCTGGCGCGCGGCCTCGGCGTGCGCGGTTTCGACGGTCTTGATTGCGTTATTCTATCGCAAGGAGCTATCCGCTTTGTCCCCGGTGCGCGACGCGAGCGCTGGCGTGCCGGCCTGGCTGACGATCACGCACCTACTCACTCTGGCGTTGGTGGTGGCGTTCGCGCATCACCCGGACATTTTCTTTGGCGAGTTTATTCTCTTCCTCGGCCTGGTTACCGCTACTCAAAATCATCAGGACGCACTCAAGCTGCGCGAAGGATTGCTGGTCGGCTTTTTCCTGGCCGGCCTCGTCACGCTGGGTTCGCTCCAAGCCTACTGGCTCAAGCCGCTCCTCCAAAGTCTCAACGGCAGTGCGCTGTTCTTCGGCGCGACCGGTTTGACCGCACTTACGGACAACGCCGCCTTGACGTATCTGGGCACCTTGGTGGACGGCATCTCGGATGAACTGAAATATGCCCTCGTGGCGGGTGCGGTGACGGGCGGCGGCCTGACGGTGATCGCCAATGCGCCAAATCCGGCGGGAATTGGGATTCTGCAAAGCGCCAGGGTCTTCGCGGGTGAGGGCATCAGCCCGCTGGGTCTTTTCCTGGGAGCGCTGCTGCCCACCGGGGTGGCTGTCGTATTCTTCTGGCTGTTGCACTGAGCTGGGGGATGCTGCGGTTTGCCACCTGAGGTCGCGGGTCCACCGGAAACAAATTCGATAAGGATTGAATTGCCTCCTTGCGTCCTTCAAACTTCAGCCTGCGTAGCAAGTTGACGGCGCAACCGGAGCGGGTTGGCCGATACAAACAAACCCAAAACCAAAAGGACATTCTATGACCAACGAAGCCAACATTGAGAAAATCATGGCGGATCTGAAGCTGCTATCGCGCGATGCCGAAGCGTTGATGCAGGCCACCGCCGGGCAGGCAGGTGAAAAAGCCGGCGAACTACGCGACCGTTTGGCCGCCGCATTGGAATCCGCCAAAGCCTCGTGCCAGCGGGTGGAGGCCAAGGCGATCGCCGGCGCCAAGGTCGCCGACAAAACGATCCGCGAACATCCCTACGAATCCATCGGAGTGGCGTTTGGGGTCGGCCTGTTGATTGGCGTGCTCGTGGGCCGCCGGTAATTCATGGACGATCCCCAGCATGAGCCGGACGGGTTGCTGGCCACCGGGAAACGCATCCTGCGGTCGGTGGGTGATCTGGTGCAGAGCCGGCTGGAGTTGTTGCTGCTCGAGCTTAAGGAGGAGCGCATCCGCCTGCTCGACGCGCTGCTGCTGGTCGCGGCGTGTGGTGTGTGTGCCTTGATGACGCTGGCATCGTTGACCTTCACGCTCGTCGTGATCTTTTGGGAGCATCGCGGGCTGGTGCTGGCGGGGCTGACGCTGGCGTACGGCGCCGGGGCGGTCGCATCGTTCTGGACCTTGCGCAACCGGCTGCGCGCTTGGCAATCGTTTGCCGCTACTTTGGATCAAATCAAAAAGGACCGCGCATGTTTGCAAAAGCCGAACTAGAACGGTTGCGTTTGCAGAAACAACTGCTGGTGTTGCAAAACGAGGCGAACCGGCTGGTGCTTGCCGTCGAGTTGCAGCGGCTGCGGTCGCCGGAAGTTTGGCAGAACGGAGCCAGTCAGGCCGTCCGCAAGCATCCGCTGCTGACGGCGGCGCTCGGACTTGGGGTGGGCGTCTTCGCGATCAAAGCGTTGCGGCAACCGGGCGTGGCGATGAGCTGGTTGGGCCGCTCGGGTGGTGCCGGCTCGATGGTGCTTTCCGTCTGGAACCTGATGCGCCGGCAATAAACCCCAAAATCTCCGGTTCACTCACGCGGGCGGACTTGGCGAGAAACTTGCCGGCTTCATCATTTCACCGTTGACGATTTTTTTTCCCAGCCCAAACTATTTTCCGTTCGCGATTGAATGAAGACGTTTCTTTTTATCTGCACGGGTAACATCTGCCGCAGTCCCATGGCGGAGGGTCTTTTCCGCCACGCTATGCAGGGGCGGACGGAGTACCGCGCGATCTCAGCCGGTCTCGGCGCGGCCAACGGCCAGCCGCCCAGTGCCTATTCCGTGCAGGCGATGAAGGAACTCGGGATCGATATTTCCCGGCAGCGCAGCCAGATGCTCACGGCGGAACTCGTCAAGCAGGCGGATTACATTCTCGGCATGACGCATAGTCACGTGGACACGGTGATGTTGCTGTATCCGTCGGCGGCGGAAAAAACTTTTCTCCTGCGGGAGTTTGACGACACGTTGGATCCGTTCGAGAAGGACATCAGCGATCCGATCGGCGGCTCGTATGACGTATATGTGAACTGCCGCGATCAGATCGAGCAAGGCATCGCCTCGTTGCTGCGCTTCATCGCGCAGCACGAATACGCCACCGGGGGCAAGGCTGCCGGCTCGGCCAAGCCCGCGACCGTGGCCATCGGTGCGGACCACGGCGGCTTCGAGTTGAAGGAGACGCTCAAGAAATATCTGGGGTCGCGCGGCCTGAGCTTCATAGATTTTGGCACGCACTCGAAGGAATCCACGGATTATCCCGACTACGCGCAGCAAGTCGCGGAGTCCGTGGCGGCGCATAAGGCCGAGTATGGCCTGCTCGTTTGCACGACTGGCATCGGCATGAGCATCACGGCGAACAAGACGCCGGGCATTCGCGCCGCGATGGTCAGCGAACCCCAGGCGGCTGATTTGACACGCCGGCATAACGACGCCAACGTGCTGTGCCTGTCTGGAAAATTTACTCTGCCGGAGGAAGCCAAACGGATTCTCGATGTATTTCTCAACACCAAGTTTGAAGGCGGACGCCACGAGCGCCGCGTGAACAAAATGGAACCCAAAATGATCCTGCCCGAATACCGCTTACGAAATGTGGACGCCGCGATTGCGGACGCTGTCGAACACGAGCGCCTGCGTCAGCAGGAAAACATTGAACTCATCGCCAGCGAAAATTTCACGAGCCCCGCCGTCATGGAAGCGCAAGGCTCGGTGCTGACGAACAAATACGCCGAAGGTTATCCGAAGAAGCGCTGGTACGGCGGTTGTGAAAACGTGGACACGGTTGAGCAACTGGCGGTTGATCGCGCGAAGAAGCTGTTTGGCGCGGAACACGCGAACGTCCAGCCGCACTCCGGCAGCGGTGCGAACATGGCGGTCTATTTTGCGTTCCTGAAACCTGGCGACAAGATGCTCACCATGGATTTGAGCCATGGCGGCCATCTCACGCATGGAAACAAGGCGAACTTTTCCGGCAAGTTTTTCGAGATTGTCCATTACGGCGTCCGCAAAGCCGACGAGCGGATTGATTATGACCAGCTCGCGGTGATGGCGCGTGAGCACAAACCGAAGATGATCACCGTCGGCGCGAGTGCCTATCCGCGCACGATTGATTTCAAACGCATGGGCGAAATCGCCCGTGAAATTGGCGCGCTGTTGCTCGCGGACATCGCGCACATCGCCGGGTTGGTCGCCGCCGGGATTCATCCCAGTCCTATGGAGCATGCGGATTTCGTGACGACCACGACGCACAAGACTTTGCGCGGGCCGCGGGGCGGTTTGATTTTGTGCCGGGAGAAATACGCGAAGGAAATTGATTCGCAGGTGTTCCCGGGCATCCAAGGGGGGCCGCTTATGCACGTCATTGCGGCCAAGGCGGTTTGTTTCCATGAGGCGCAGCAACCTTCGTTCAAGAATTACCAGGAGCAGACCGTGCGGAACGCCTGCGCGCTGGCCGATAGCATGAAGCGCAATGGCTTCCGGTTGATCAGCGGCGGCACGGACAACCACCTCATGCTCGTGGACGTGGGGGCACGAAACTTGACGGGCAAGGATTGCCAGATTGCGCTCGACGACGCCGGCATCACGGTGAATAAAAACACGATTCCGTTCGATACCCACCCACAAGACGATGTTCAGCCTGCCGCCGGGCCCGCTCGAACTCAAGGCAGGGGAATCCAAGCTGCTGGTGCGGCTCGAAGCGACCTTGAGCGGCGTCAAGGTGGCCAAGATCTACACTTTTACGCGTGGCTCCTACGCCATCGA
>JANOHH010001022.1:0-4372 GCA_031406395.1 Verrucomicrobiota bacterium
ATTGGATTAGCCAGTTAGAACATGAAGGCCTTGGAGTTAAACAGCCTGCCACAAATTTTTATCAAAAAGGTGTTTGGCTTTGCCCATCCGCCAAGTGGCGTAGTCCTCTCCCCCAAAAATTGTCTGCTGGCAATATGACTTCCTATGCATATAACGCTTATGGAGTTTCGGAGGGTGGTCGCACCAATGCCCTCGGCCTTGAGGGCCATTATGGTTCGAGTTCAGGCATCGGTGTGCCCATTGGCGAATCAGAAGTGATCAACCCAAGCGACATGATGGCAATAGGCGATGGTTTCGGTGATAGCGCATTCAGGCGCTTGCCAGATTTGTGGCGTTTGGAGACCTTGGGATTTGCCTCTTCCCGTCACCAAAACAGAGCCAATGTGTTGTTTTGCGATGGCCACGTGGAATCACTGGCGTTCAAATTTCTATTTCAAGTCAACAGCGATGCCGCCTTGGTTCGTTGGAATCGCGACCATTTGCCGCATCGCGAGCGGCTGCAACCATGAGCACCGCACTCAGAACTTTTTTGAAAACTCCAACCCCGATCGTAGCAGCCGACGTAAGGAGGCTCACATCTCATGTTTTTTCCACACCGCTGAGTTCTAAGCTCAGAGCCTCCTCACGTCGGCTGCCACCATTCAAGAAGGCGCTGAGCGTTGTCGCGGTTACCCATCTGTGTCTGACGTTGGTTTCGGTACCATTGGTGGCCGCCGAAAATTTTCCCGAACCGTACGACTCCGACCCGCACAGCCCGCCCATGGCCGCTGCGGAAGCCGCGCGCAGTTTCAAAATGCCGACCGGGTTCAAGGTCAGCGGGTTCGTCAGCGAGCGGGATGTGCGCCAGCCGATCGCAATACCGTTTGACCCATGGGGGCGGCTGTGGGTCGCGGAAAATGACCCGTACGTCGAGGCCAAGGTCAGAGACCAAACCAATCTCGCCGATCACGGGCTGATTTTCGCCGACACGAACGACGACGAGCGGTTCAGGGCGGTGCGCGTGTCGGGTGATTAACCCGCCGCCTGAGTTCATCGATCCAAAAACCCACTGCTAAGTCAGCTCTGGACGCGAGGTCACATCCTGTGAACACGCGATAAACAATCAACTCTCAAAATGAAGCCAGTTGTCGGATTTGCCCTAACTTGCAACTCAAAAGCTGCTCGAAAGCAACGTCCTATGGCATCGCTGATATGTTGACTATAAGTCTGTTACGTTTTGTTTCAAGGATAACTCTGCACGACTTTTCTTAACTCAATTTAACTCTCACCGAACGGTGTTTGCTGGCATTTCTGCTGGCACTTTCCGCGTCACTTTCTATGTTTCCTTTTGATTCGCCCTGGCTGATTTAGAGTTTATTCGGTTTGCACATTGAAGCGAACTTCGCTACAATGCGCAAACTAACAAATGAAGCAATTCAAATCCAAATCCCGTATGGACGGGGCGGCTGACGCCTTCATTGACCAACGGCTGGCCTCGGGACGCGTGGCTTTTCCGCTGGCGGATTTGGTCAAAGAATCCGGGCTGTCGGTTACGGCAGCCAGAAATCAGTTGTTGCGGTTGCAAAACCGGGTGACGAGAGTTTCGCCACGACACCAGTTTTTTCTGATCGTCAGTCCTGAACACCGTGCGATGGGAGCGCCGCCGGTGGCGTGGTGGCTGCACGATTATTTTCAATGGTTGAGTGAGCCGTATTATCTGGCACTTCAATCAGCAGCCAGTTCACTCGGTTCAAATCCGCAGGCGTTGCAGGTGACACAGGTGATGACCAGGATTCCCCGCCGTCCCCTTCAGATCGGTCGTATCCGCATCCAGTTCTTTGTGAAACGCACCGTTGAGCAGACACCAACACAACCACTGGCGAATGCCTATGCGCCGTTGCAAGTTAGCACACCGGAGGCAACCACTTTTGATTTAGTTCAATACGCCACGCGCATCGGCGGCATTGGCCGGGCGGTGGAAACCATCGCTCCGCTGCTGCGGCTCATGCGCCCGGCTGAATTGCGGCGGGTGCTCAAAATTGAAGACGAGCCAGCCACGGCCCAGCGCCTGGGGTTTGTGCTGGAGAATTTGCGGGCAACAGCCTTGGCCAAGGTCGTTCAGAACTGGCTGCCGTCAGATTTGATATTTGTGCCGATGGTTCGCCACCCTCGCCCCCAAGGCTGCCGTGTCGTGGCGCGTGGTGGTCAAAGCCCTCCAGGAAGCCGATGCTCGTTTCAAGGTTGAACTCACCAGTGATCAGTTCCAACAGCCGATCCCCGAAAACGAGTCCACCCACCAATATTGAAATTGCCTCCAGGCTTTATGGTTCGCTTCGTTCAACTTTTGTCGCACAAGCAACAAGAGGTCTTAGAACAAGCAGACCCAACCGAGGAGCGTGCCGTCCGGTGATGGCCGACATCACCCCAACCAGCGGTGGAGCCGGAGCGCGAAACGGGGAGTCAATCACGCCTGTCTTCCATTGAAAACGCGATGGCCACTTTTTTGGAGAAACAGCGACCTGCGCGGCGGGATTCCGATGTTGCCGATCCAGCCACAAAGCCCAGCGTTGCCGACGGGCAAGCCGGGTTATCGCCAGCGAATTGCTCCATCGGTGGAACTTTAAGGAAGAATCAGGTGAAGCTGTTCAGGATTGAATTAAGCTTCTGGCGTGTCTCGACATCGCCTTCATGCGGAAATACATCCAGATCGGATCGACTGCCCGTTTTTAACTTGGCAACCCGAATGGGTTCCCCACCTTGAGGCCAATGATTCATCCAACAGCGATCGTTCATCCGAAAGCGATACTGGATGGGACCGTCATCGTCGGGCCGTTCGCGGTCATCGATGACGGCGTGGAGATTGGCGCGCACTGCATCATCCAGCCAAACGTTCATATCACCGGCGGCACCACGATCGGCGAGCACAACCGCTTTCATACGGGCTGCGTCATCGGCGACGGACCGGTGGATCTCAAGTTCAAGGGGGAGGCGACACGCCTTCGCATCGGTGACCACAATGTCTTTCGCGAACACGTCACGGTCAATTGTTCAAGCACCTTGAAGGAAGAGACGGTGATTGGGTCGCACAATCTCCTGACACCGCATTGTCATGTCGGCCACAACACGGCGATTGGCAATTACAATATCATCGGGGGTGGCGCGATGCTGGCAGGACATGTGGTGGTGCAGGATCGGGTCTTCATTTCCGGAAACTGCCTGGTGCATCAGTTCTGCCGGATTGGCACGCTGGCCATGATGCAGGGAGGGGCTGCCATTGCCAAGGATCTGCCACCATTCGTCGTGGCGCGCCGGATCAATGAAATCTGCGGTCTGAACACCATCGGTCTGCGCCGGGCCGGCATGAAGCCTGAAGAACGTCTGGAGCTCAAGAAGCTTTACCACGCGCTGTTCCGCGGCGGACAGAACTTGACGACGGCCATCGCCAATGCTCAACAAAAATTCACCGGCGCTCCTGCGCGGTCGATGCTGGATTTTGTCGCGACCGCGAAGCGTGGGGTCTGTCGAGACACTGGCGCCCGCAACCAATCCCAATCGGAAAGCGACACAAAGGGATCATGAAGTAAAAGGCAGGGCTGACGCACATCAGGATTTGAGGATGAGTTTGAGGAAATCGGGGTTACTGGCGGCGCGCAGGAGTTTGCCTTTGATGCTCCGCGAACCCCAGCAGCTTTGCCGTCGCTTCCAAATCAAGTCGGGCGGGCAGATTCTTGGTCGCCCAAGTCGCCAGTGCCGTTTCGCATCGTTTCGTCAGTCATAACGTCGTTTCGCTGATTTCATCCGGACAGAGTTCATCTTCAAGCAATCCCGCCCGCCCCGCCGCGGAGAGGCGGGACAGGCAGGGAACTGCCTTACTAGGTGACAACTGGCAGCATTCCAAGCAGCGGATTCTGGCTCAGTTTGCGTGTCGCATCGTCAAGCCAGAATCGTTCGCCGGGGTTTCTCCAATGTGCTGTTTGGCTTCTTAGCGAGTCATGGCGGAAGTCATATTACCGTGGCGAACTTCATGTATCAAAATGGAATTAATGTGGGATGTTCGCGGCGAAGTCCAGTCTTCGGACTTGGATTGACTGTTGCTCGGTCGCGGCTGCGCCTTGGACATGATTGCTGCGTGTCTGTGGATGTGGAAAACCCACGGGCATGGGCTGATCGTTGGCATTTCGCGGTCGCAGATTATGACTGCCCCCGTCGACTCACGGTCCTCGCGGCATAGCCCCATGGCCCCGGTTCGCGGAAGATCTCGACCTGCCGCGCCTCGAGATTAAGCAACCACGCTTCGGCCACTCCGGCCAGCGCATACTGCGGGAGCTTCACGTCGCGGTCGAACGCCAGTGAACTTTGAGCCGCCTCAATCACGAGAAAAATGTCGGCGGGC
>JANOHH010001061.1:0-12339 GCA_031406395.1 Verrucomicrobiota bacterium
CGCTCATCCAATGCGCCACGGGTTCCGCCATCAGCGCCGTATCGCGATGGTAATAGTGCCAGTACGTCCGCCGCAACAACACGTCGTCGAGATGAACCGCCCACTCGTGGGCGCAGTAATGCTCGACCACGCGCCGAGCGAATTCCGGCGGGAGAAGACCACTGATGTTCTGGGTCTCACTCACGGGCAGCAAGGGTTCCGCGGCCGTGCGACAAGGCACGGTGAACGAAGTCATCGCATTTGATTTCCGCAACGATTTGACAATCTGATCCACGGCCTGCTCGGCCATCAGACGGTAGGTGGTGAGCTTGCCACCCGTCACATCCCACCAGCCCGGTTTGGGCTGCTTGATCTCGTGCGAACGCGAAATGTCCGATGGCTTGCCGTTCGAGTCGGCCAGCAGCGGACGCAGTCCGGCCCAGGAACTGATGACATCCGTGGTCGTGAGTTTTGTTCTGGGGAAAAACTGATTCGTAATTTTCAGAACGTAATCAATATCCGCCGCGTCGGTCGTGACGTGGTCGGGGGAACCGTGGTAGTCGGTGTCGGTGGTACCCAGGATGGTGCGCTCGCCCCAGGGAATCGCAAAGAGGATGCGCTTGCCCTCGGTCATGACGACCGTTTCCGGCACCGGCACCCGACTCCGCTCCACCGCAAGGTGGATTCCCTTGGTCACGCGCAGCTTCACCTGGCTGTGCGGCAATCCATCCGCCCACGGCCCGGTGGCATTCACGATATGCCGCGGGCGGAGGAAGAAAGTTTTCCCAGTCAGCACATCTTGGGTTTCGCATTGCCAAGACTCGCCATCAATTCGAACCGCGTCTTTGAAACGGCAATAGTTCACGAGCCTCGCGCCTGCATTGGCCGCCGAGCGAAGCGTGTCGAGCGTAAGCCGGGCGTCATTGGTGAAACCGTCAAAATAGCGCACGGCCCCGTGAAGGCCGTCGGCGCTCAGGCTGGGAACTTTGCCCATCACCTCCTCCGGCTTCAACCAGCTAGACGCACCGAGATTGCGCCCACCGCAGAGCAGGTCATAAATTTTGACTCCGATTTTGAGCTGCCATAGCCGCCAGTATTTATTGCCGTGATAGGTGGGAAAAATAAAGGGCAACGGCGCGGCGAGGTGGGGCGCGATGCGGTGAATGATTTTTTTTTCGACGCTGGCTTCATGCACCAGACGGATGCGCCCCTGCGCCAGATAACGCAGGCCACCGTGGAGCAAACGACTGGAGCGGCTGCTCGTGCCAAAGGCGAAATCGTGTTGCTCTACCAAACCCACGCGCAACCCGCGCAGCGCCGCGTCCCGGGCGATGCCGGAGCCCACGATACCACCACCGATTACCAGCAAATCCATTGGGGTTTGGGTTAATGCTACCACGGTCCGCTGTCGACATTCTCCAAGGTTCATCCCGCTTCCGCCTCCCGCGCAACGCGCAGCCGCTCACCTAATTCCGCGAGGTCGGCGACCACGAGATCCGGTCGCGGCACGTGCTGGGCGGCTTCGTCAGCCGTGGCTTCACCAGTCAGTACCAGCACGCTCAAGGCGCCAGCCCGCCACGCCATCACCACGTCGGTAGCGAGACGGTCACCCACCACGGCCAATTGTCCGGGTTGCAAGTGATGGTGGTGCAGGATACCACTCAGCATAGCGGGGTCGGGTTTGCCGAGAACGGCGGTGGGAGCGCGTCCCGTGGCCTCCTTTAGCGCCGCGCAGATGGAACCGCAATCCACCAACACGGTGGGTTCGTCGGTCGGGCACACCCGATCTGGGTTCGTGGCAAAATAGGGTTTGCCCAACTGGATCCACCAGGCGGCGCGGCAAAGCCGGTCGTAAGTGAGCGTTTTGTCAAAGCCAACGACGACGGCGTCCGGTACATTTTGGGGGTCGTCCGGGACCAGCGTATAACCGGCCCGGGCAAACGCCTTGCACATGCTAGCCGTGCCCAGGATGAACAGTCGTCGCAAGTGGGGGTGTGTTTTCCGCAGATGCTCGAGGGTGGCCTCGGTGGAGGTATGGAGCTGGCCGGCGGTGGCACGCACGCCAAGGAGTTGAAGATGGCGAAGACAATCGGCCTTGCTGCGGGATGGGTTGTTCGTCAGGAAAGTATGGTTGATACCGAGCTGGCCAAGCAGCGCCAGGAACGGTCCCGTGGTGGCAAACAAGGTGCCCCCGTTGTAAATCGTGCCGTCCATGTCGAGGGCGACGTGCTTGATGCGCCGCAACTGCTCGCTCATGGCCAGGGCGTGATGGGTGGCCGGGCAGGAGGGCGTGCCGACCGTTGTCTGAAAGGTCATGCTTGCGGGTTGCTTTTCGATGGTCTCACGAGCGTTTTGAGCCGTGTGATTTTCCCACCCTGCCCCATTTCTGACCGGGCCTTGGTCTGCTCGACCGGGCCAACTTGCCGCGCGGGTTTATCCGTCTGCCCGTGCGAAAGGAACTCAATCCATCATCCGGTGCCATTTAGGAATATTCCGACCCGCAAGGTGGCTCTGCCGATATGGGGGCAAGCGTTTTCTGCGAGTTCGTTCACACTGATTCTACCCACACAGCCATTCGCCCAGAATCAACCCGTTGTTTGACACTCGCCGGGCGGCTTTGCGGTCAAGCCTGGCCCAAGCCGTCCCGATCAATTCCCATATTTGATTTTCTCTCTCAAGTCTTTGAGAAATTTTTTCCGGTCGCCTTGGTCGAGCCAGCCGCCTTGCTGGTAATCGCTTTCCAACGCATTGACTTCATTCAAGTAGTATTCCGATCCGGCCAGGTTCAACGCACCATCCAGCACTTTCTCCTGGCGAGCGGCGGTCGTTTTGATTCTCGGATCGGTCGGCTTGAGAATGCTGAACCGCACCAACAGGACGTCCAACTTGGCGTCGAGCCAGACGGGATCCTTCTTGCGCGCCTCCGCCTGTTCATCAGCCCGCGCTTGCGCCCAATTGCGCAAATCCGCGAATGGCTTCTTGGCGACGACGGCCGGCGGCAAGCCGCCCAGTTTCCCCAGCAACGCCGGCCCGTCGCCCGCCTGTTTCAATTGCTCCAATTCACCGAGCGTCTTTTGCTCTGCAGCGGCTTTGCGCAGCAACTCGGCGAACGGCGGCTTGGTCCTATAATCCCGGCCCGCCAACTCTTTGACGAAGGAATAATCGCCGACGGAGAACTGCTTGCCCACCTCGAGGAGGACCTTTTGTTCCTCGTTGATGCTGCGCGCCAACAGATCAAAAGCCGCGAGGCCAGAATACTTTTGACATACCGCCAGCGCCTGGGTGTAGTCCGCCTTTTCGAACAGACTTTTCGCCGTCTGGCTCTCCCCTTGTTCCCGGGCGACGCGTTCCAATTCACCCGTGGCCCATTTTTGAATACTCACAAAGGGCGGCTTCTGAAGTTTGCCCAGTGCAATCAAATCTCTGGCCGCCTGTGGCTGGTTTGCCGCTTGAAGCTGCTTCGCTTTCAGCAACTGCCCCGCTTCCGCCCCACCGTCCTGGAGGAGTTTTTGAAACGGGGGTTTCGCCTGCAACGCCTGGATTTCCGAACGTTGCAGGAAGGCGTAGTCACCGCCGGCAAACTCGGCGCTGGCTTGATCCAGCAGCTTTTTTTCGCGATCGGCGGCCGTCCAAATCTCCTTGAACTTTGGATTGTCCGGCAGCCGGTTGGTAAGAATCGGGTTGTAGTTCCCGGCCTGGAGAAATTCTTTGACCTGCCGGAGTTGATTAGTTTCCGCAGCGGCCAATTGCAACAACGGCTGGAAGCGATCGCCGCCGGGCCATTTCTGACAAAGCTCCAGCGCCCGTTCGTAGTTGCCTTGGGCCAAGGCGATCTGCGCCAGGTCCGCGTCATTCTCCCGGGCCCGGGCCTGCTCCTTGCCATCCTCGGCGCGCTTGGCTTCCGCTGGCGGCGCCGCGTCATTCCCGACCGTCTGGGTCGCCTTTTTTTTTAGTCGCAATTCTTCGGTCGCTTTTGCGTCAGCCGCCTGCTGCTCCTCGGCCCGTCGCTTGACTTGAGCCTCGGCTTCGAGCCGGTTGGCGGCTTCGGCCTGCAGTTCGGGATTGGCTTTTTCCGCCTTCGCCGCCGTCACCCCCTTGGCCGGCGCGGAATTGGTCGCCACTGCCGGCGGCCGAGCTTCCGGAGGCGGGCTGTTGTTTCCGCTGAACAACCAGACTCCCAACCCGCCCGCCAGCACCACCACACCGATGGCCAGGAGGATTCGTCGCGTGATGCCATTACGCGGCGGTGGCCTTTCAACACCCGCAATCGTTACTGGTGGCGGCGACCCGGCGCCGGGACTGGTCTTGACTTGATTCACCACGAGGGGTGGAGCCTCCGTCGGGAGGAACTTCGCTTCCAACTCCTGCAAGCGGGGGTTCAATTCCGGGGTGAGTTCGTAGGGAATTTTTGACGCCAGCGGCAACGCCGTAGGTGAAGCTTGCAGGCAGAAGAAGTCGTCGCTGGTCGGCTCCCCAATGATCACGTCCAACCAATCGACCCCGGCGCGGGCGAGGAGGAGCAAGGGTGACGCAGCGGAAACCGCGACCCGGAAAAACTCTGCCCACAGCAGGAGTGAGTCCTGACCGGAATCCGCGGCGCGAGGCAGGCGCAGATGGCAGGAACGTCCATTGGCACCCGAGCCCGGCCCGCCGGGGCGCCCGGCCTCTCCGACGGTACCGAGTTCATGCAGCGCTCGTAAAAGCCCGACCCGATCTGGACCCAGGTCGCGGTGCTCGAGAAATCGGCGGCGGGCTTCCGCTGGCAAAGTAACGACGGTGACCGGCCGCGACAAATCCACCAAGAGTTCGCGCAACCGCTCCTGAGCCAGACTACATTCCTTGGCGACTTGATCGGCGGAAGCGGTTGCCTGGCACGCATCCCGCAGGCGCTCCAGTTCGGACTGCACTTGCGGCAGAATGAACCCCGCGCTGAGTCCTTCGCTGTCAACACACAGGACCATTGGATATTCCTTGCGTCGCCGACCGTCTTCCGACGAGAACATCCGTCCCGTGATCACATGACCGCCGCGAAGGCAGAGGAAAGTGTGATCGAAACCCTCGAGCCGTTTCTCCGCCTCGAGCGCTTTCCATACGCCCGCGTCAATCCTACCTCCGATGCCGGTGACGTATACCGCTTGCTTGAACTGCGCGAGGGCCTCGGTTTCCACACCGATGCCGGGAATGTGATCATTCCAACCGGGATGTTTGCCGAACGCGGCCAGCGCGAGCCGGGCTGGACCGGCTACCGTTGGCGGTCCCCCGCCAGGATTCATTAACCTTTTTAAGAAACGCGTGGTTGGCATGGCGGTCGGGGTTGCCCCGGCTTACTTCGGCCAGTCCTCTTTCTTGGGCAGCGGGTAGTCGAGCCGAATCTGAAAGGCTTCCAAGGTTCGGCTGGCACCGTCGGCGGTGACCTGCAACTTAAGCTTCCACTCTTTTCCATTGTTGTTGATCGGCTCCGCCTGATCCGTCTGAATCAACCGGGGCAACATCCAGTTGTCCGCACTGAAGGTGGCAGTCCGGATCTTCCGATCGACATCTGAGAAAAACTCAATCCGGATTCCAGAGTCGGCGGGAAGCTTCGTTGTGATGGGCGTCGGCGCGGTATAACTCGACAAATCGCCCGGGCGCGGGCCGCTGAATTTTTTCTCAACTCCCGCCACAAACAGCTTGGCGTAGCGGAGGGTTCCCGAGAACTGGCTCGCGTCGCTCGAACCCGAATTGGGGGGGACGAAAAGAATCTCCACCTCGGCCAGGGTGTCACCCGACTTCACCAAGGAATTCACCACGCTGGTCGCGGCCTTGACGCTGGTGTGCAATGGCGCCAGCATTTCCTCGCTGCCCGGCAAAGCCAGCCAGACCGGATCCGCCAGTTCACCGGTTAAATTGCCCAAGGTATTCTTCACCTCTTTCAGGCCCCGGTCATCCAATGTCTCCGTGGCATTGAGCAGAACCGGGAACTTGAGTTTGAGCCGTAACGTATTGGAAGCACAGCTTGCGTAGTTCTGCGAAATCTGTTTTTGCGCTTTTGCCAAAGCGCTTTTGACCTGGTCTAATTTGCTGGCCTGCTCCTTGAGCTTGGCGGACTGGCTCAAGTCGTTCTTCACCTTTTCCAGCCATGGCCGGGCGTTGGTCACATCGCGAAACGTGCAGGCATCCGCGGCCAATTTCTCCAACTTCTGAATCGTAAATTGCACATAATTCTCCACATACTTCTCCTTGAGCTGGCGTTCGGCCTGGCCGGCGATTTGTTCGCACGCGGACTGGACCCGTTCCGCATACGGCCCGCGGTATTCCGTCAATTCCTTCTTGAAATCGGCGGCGCTGGTCGTTAACCGCTCAAACTTTGTCCACTGGTCACCCAGGCTGTCCTCATTCGCCATCGCCGACTCGGAAATGAGTTTGCAGGCTTTGCGGTATAATGATGACCGGGATTCAAACGCCATCGTGGCATTGCTGGATGACGCCGCGAGATAGTACAAGTCGAGGTCAATAATCGTATTGCTGCGGGAAGCATAGTCCGTGTTTACCGCGCTCGCCGCTTCCTTGTTGAAATCCGACAATTGCTTGCGGATTTCACCCAGGAGCCCGCCCGCGTCCGTCTTGATCTGATCGGTGAGTCCGGAGGTGATATTGTTGAAGGAGAGGGCGGAGACTTTTGAAGAGGCGTTCGCCAGTTGTTGGTAGCAGGCCGCAAGATTGGTCACGGGTCGGGCAATGTCCGTGGCCACTTTCAATAGCTCGCTTCGGCTGTTTTCCACTTTATCCATCGCGCGCGACAACTCTTCGGTCAGCGCCCGACACCGGTCGCCCGCATTCGTGAACCATTGATGCTCCAAAAGCCGGTAATCGTTCAGGGCGTCCGCGAGCGCGTTTAACCGGGGCAATTCTTCTTTTTCAATCCGGTTCACACTGATCCGGTTGGCGTCCCGGACCCCGTCCAACCCCTTCTTGATTGCCGGGTTGTTCGACAGGTGGTCGCCACCGAGCAAATACGCGGGCGGCCATTTTCCCGCTCCGCTCCCCCCCTTGGAATACGTCCAGGCAAAGACGCCCACCAAGTTGGTGTCCACGGGCAGCATTTCGGCCTCGGTGAGATAAGCGACGAAGGCATTGAGGTACTTCACGGCGGCATTGGTGCCATTGAGGTCCCGGCTGCTTGCATACTTGTCCGTCTCGAGCTGGATGAGCGAAAGCAAGGCCTCCCGATGGCGGTCCACGGCCTTGGGATCTGAAGTCAACAACTCCCGGCCCTGCATCTTGTTTCGGGTTTGCACCACCAGCGGCTGGAGCACCCCATGTTCAAACAAAATCCGCTGGGCATTCTTCCGATCGGCTTTGCTTACATTGCCGGCACCCAGCCACAAAAAGGGTTTGAAAATGAGGCTCACCTCCAGTGGTTTTGCGGCCAGCTCCTGGAGTCGTTGCTGGTAGCCAACAACCGATAAGCGGGGAGCGGTTGCGGGCACTGCCAGATTCGTTCCGGCATAGGTAAATTGATAGCCGTCCGCTCCACCGGAAACCACGACGGGCGGGTACCAAACTTGATTGGTCCAACCATTGGCCCCAGCCTCCCAATCCGCTGCCTCCACGAGCACACTGCGTTTGAGATTGCGATAGCCGAAGCCCGCCAACACGATGAGCAGCAGCATCGCAATGCCGGCCGTCCCAAAAATCGCGAGCTGCCGTTTGCGCAGAAGTTGGATGGTATTCGTGGCGCGCGTGACCAGCCCGCTTTCGCTGAATACTTTTTCCACAAAGAGATCCCGGAGGAAGAACGCCCGGTTTTTTTCCCAACTGCGATCCTCGGGCAACTGGTCCACGGATAGGCCGGTGGCCAGGGCCATTGCCTCGTCCAGTGCCTTGCCTTCACGCATGGAGGACGTGAAATAGATGCCCCGCAGAAACACCGGTTTGGCCGACCATTCGCCCGCAACAAAGACGGTCTCCAAATAGCGGCGGAGTCGTGGTACCAGCCGCATAACGCTCTCCGGCAAGGCGAACAGCGCATCCATGTCGTCCAACCGGCGCTGGCCGCCGTGCCCACCCAACGGTTGGCCGGCAGAAAAAAAGGAGGTATCCCCCAACTTACCAGCGGAGGAGGTTTCGCGCAGAATCAACGCCAGCCGGCGACGGCGCAAGCGGTCGGCGAGGCTTTTCAAGTGTTGTTCGATGAGGTCCGGGCGGAGGGCCGAGTCGAGCGGGTCGGGATTGGACCAACCGAACATCTGATGCTGCAACAGGGGGTCTTCAATGTTGTCGAAGAATTCGCGAAAACCCGTCAGCAAATCGGCCTTGGTAACGAGCAGGTAAACCGGGAATCGCACGTCCAATGTGCGCTGAATCAATTGCAGTTGCTGGGCGAGCTTGCTGGCTTTCTCGGAAATCTTGTCGGCGGAATCGTGAATGAGACTCTCGATGGACAGCACCAGGAAGAGGCCATTGATCGGACATTGTGGCCGGGATTTTTTCAGCAGGCGCAGGAACTCGCCCCATTCGGGAGACGCGCCCGCCTGCGCTTCCCGGAAGATCATCGAGCCAGCGGTGTCGAGAATGATGGCGCGATTGGTGAACCACCAATCCATGTTGACGGTGCCGCCCGAACCTTGCATTTCATCCTGGAGCCCGGGGGGGAACTCAACACCCGAATGGCGGATGGCTTCCGACTTTCCGGAGCCGGATTCACCGATGATGACATACCAAGGGAGCTTGTAAATGTCCTTGCCCCGGGTCTTGAACTCCTGCATCCCCGTTTGAAACTTCTGCCGCAACTTGTCCAGCGCCGCGCGCTGATTCGGGTCGCTGATGGCGCGGGGCGCGGCGGAGGTCTGCGCCTCGATGGCCGAGGAAAACATTTTGCTCTGCCGGCGGGCCCGGAGTCGCCGCCAGAGGAAATAGCCGCCGAAGCAGAGAATGAACAGGACGAGAATCGCGACCGCCACCCAAATCTTAAACGACGAGGGCGCGGCTATCACCGCCGCAAAACCACCCAGGCCGACGGCACCCAGTCCCCATTTTGCCATGCTGCCAAATTTTGTATCGTCTTCCATAGTTGCGTCACCTAGTGCGAATATTTGCGGGACTTAACGTGGCTGCTTAATTCCAAAGAAGCTTACTTTGGTTTCTCCGCTGGCTTACCTTGGGTAACAATTACTTCCACCGAATCGCTCAGTTTCCCGACGGCATTCTTGTATAGCGCATAATACACGATCAGCACGCACAAACTGAGGAACCCAAAAATAACGGCCACCAAGATGATCTTGTTGCTCGGCGGCTCGGTCAGCAGGCGTTTATCGGTGAATTTGTAGGCTTCCTCGCTGATCTTCGTGCGCGGATCGTTGTCCACCCACTGCCGGATCCGCGGAAAAATCTGTTCCATGTACTGGCGAATCTGGTCCGCCTGCCCCTGATACATGCCCATGAATCCCAACCCCAGACAGGCATAGTAAACCGCCAGGCGCTCCACCGCATCCTCGCTGGTGTCCTTCAAGTCCTGATCCAGAAAATCAAAGAACCGCTCGTCGCCGGCCAGTTCGTTGCGCTCCTTGGCCAGCCGGTTTTCCGCCCATTGTCCCGCAAACTTCAGCCGGCTGGTGCAGATCAGATTGTCCACGAAGAAAATCAGGCACAATTCCAAACGTTGGACCTGGTTGAGCAACCGCACATCCGCCGCGGCGTTGCGGCTGACTTCACCCAGCAAGTCCTTGATTTCAGACCGCACGCGCACGTATTCCGGTTGCGCCTGGGCTTTGGCCGCGCGATTCAGGCGGCAGATGTACTGGAACAGATTTTCGTAGGATTCGAGCAGTTTCATGCGGCTCCTGAGGGCAAGGTCATGTACAAAGTCATGGTCGCGTCCGACAGGTCAAAATCGGTATTGTTCCAGACTAGGGAGATGACTTTCTCCTCCTTGATCTTGTCCCACCGCCGCTGGTTGGAGGCGGGCAGAACGCGAAAATAATGCAGGTCGTTTTGCCCCGGCAGTTCCAGCGGGGGATAATTCTCCTCCTTGAGTTCCACCCCAAAGATGGCCACCCGTTCCATGCTGCCCGGCATCAATTTGAACTTGTTGGAATCGGCCAGGTACAACGCAAGCTTGGTGCGCTCCATCTTGGTCTTGATGCCGAGGTAATGCCCCGTCGGTTTTTCGAAATGCTGCGGTTCGAGCGTGGCCCGCAACAGCCCGGGACTGCCCGCAAAGATCACGCGCAGCGGTTCGGTCGCGCGGGAGACGCGAATTTCCGCGCGGATTTTTCGATCCAATTCCTTGAAACAGCGCAGCGGATCCAGGTGGTTGTAGGGCTCGCAATCAAAGACGCCCTTGTCTGGATTCAACGCCAGCAATTCGCCCAGCAACTCGCGCAACTGCAAATACATTACAAAGGGGGTCACCGTGCCCTCCTCCACAAGGGAGGGCAGACTGCTGCAAAAACGGTTGAGCGTTGTCAGCCGGAGCGTGAGTTCCCACTTCACCTCCAAACCCAGACCGCCGGTCGTGACTTTGACGCGCAACTGCTCCCGGCTGGCGTTGAGCTGCGCCGTGAGTTCGCGCACCAGGTCATGCAGCACCGGCGATGACTTGAGCAGCAGCGAAGGCGCGACGAAATCCGGATCCTGGCGCGGTTTGCCCAGATCCTCCCCCGAGGCCCGCACCACGCGCAGCAAGGGAATAAATTCCATGTCCGCCAGATCCTCCGCCTTGAACACCAACCGTGCATTCACCTTGCGGAAATGAACCGATTGTGGATTCTCGCCCGTGTTCTCGTCCGTCACTTCACGGGCCTCCTCCGGCATGAACAGCAGCTTGATGCGGGAGTCCGCCTGTTCGCCGGGACGAAAGGCGTTGGCGCGGCGCTTGGCCCACAGCGGCACGGCCAACAAAATTTCCAACGGCCCCGAACTCCGCACCAGTTCGGTTTTAACATCGAGCGCGGGCAGGTTGGCATCGTCCGGGAAAAACACCTCCTGACCGCTCGGCATGATCACCCGCAACCGTTCGAACCGGATCCGACCATCGGCCAGATCATCCTGGACCAGCCGGCCCTCGACGACGCCGAAGCAATATGGGGTCAGCAACGATCGTGCGACGCGCCGATCCACCTGCAACTGGTGCTGCATGAGCTGCAAGTGGTGCGGCTGCAAAAACAAGCCTTCATGCCAATGGACGTGCATAAAAAAATTACCGCCCCCCACCGGTGCTCTTTTCAACGGTTTTCTGCACCACGGTCGCCAGACATTCCTTGATTTTCCGATCCACCAGATCGGCCGTTGCGAAGTCCCGCGCCAGGTCGCAATACCGAATCCAGCAGCGCTCCTTCTTGTTGCCACCAAAGACCCCGCCGCCCCCCTCCGCGGTGACGACATCCTCAATCGCCGCCGGGGAAAAGCGTTCCACGTACGGCTGGCCAAATGCCCGCCCCCCGGTGAGCGGTGCCACGAGCAAAGCGGCCAGCAACCCGAACGCCTCGCGCAACTGCGGCTCCACGGTCTCAACCTCGCCGACCAAAAAGCGCGCCGCCACTTTGCGAACGCTCTCATTGCGCTTCAACAATGAACTGCGGGGCGCCAAGGCTTCCAAAGTTTTCAGCGCCGTTTGATCCAGTCGGGCAAACACGTCCAGCAACAGCACCGTTAACTGCATGATCCGCTCGAGCCGCGGCTGCTGCCCGGTCAAGAGGCCCAAAGCGCGTTGCGATTCTTCGGAAGTTTCCAGTACCAACGCGCTGCGATAGGCCCGGAGCAACTCGGAGCCCAACAACCGCTGGACCAGTTCGCCCCGCTGCTCTTCCGACAACTTGGGAACGACCGCCAAAAACCGTTCCAAGGTCTCCGCCGGCGACTCAACCACCGGCGCGGGCGCGGCTACAGGAACGGGCGCCGCCGCGGCTGGCACGGGAGAAAATGAACTGACGACCTTGCCCGCCACCGGAAAGCGCGTCAGCAAAGCCTCGATAAAACGTTTGCGGTTTGCGGGAGGAACCGTCTTGAGGCTGCGCTCCACCTCCTCCTGCAGAAATTCCGCGCGCTTGCCGGGTTCGACTTGGGCGGTGTCCGACTGGATAAGTCGCAACCGCCCGGCCACTTCGTGGATCCAAGTGCCTTCCTGGCCGGTTAAGGTTGTATTTAATTGACTCATCAAGTTCGGTTAATCGCCGCCGCACATTCATCCACAAGCATCAAAAAGCACCAGTTTCCCATACCTTGTTGCTGAAAGTGATTGTGCCGACGGCAGACTGACAATAGCCATCGGCACAAACAAGGGCAATTCACAATTACGCCCGCAGGGTCAAGGCCCAGCCGGCGCGTTCGTCAGCCGGAAGAAAGTATTGGTTGGTGGTGGTATGATTGAGTTGGTCCAAA
>JANOHH010000669.1:0-1463 GCA_031406395.1 Verrucomicrobiota bacterium
GGAACTGCCATCGCCGCGCACCGTTCCTTTTCTTCAATGGCAACACCTTCGCTGATGTCGCCCGTCAAATCGTAGCGGCGCTTTTTGCCGAACTCTCCACCGGACGCCGCCGTGAAGTCATGTCCGCTGTGGCCCACTACAACGCGGGCGTTCTGCCGTGGGAAGCGATGATGGAAATTGTTGATTCTCTTTCCGAAACCGCCGATTGGAAGGCGGGTGACCGTGTGAAGACTTTGCGAGGTTCGCTGCATGGCGTCATCGTCCGCCTGCTGGAGGACGGGCGCGTGGTCTGGAAGCCCGATGGCACAGAAAGCGAATTGACGGCAATGCCGGAGAGTCTTTGCCAGGACAAGTAATTGGAACAAGACTCAAAACAGCTTTCACATGAACTCCACGCACTCTTCTCACAGCACTCTCCAGCATTGATCACAGCACGACAGTTTTCTTCAGAAAACACTGCCACCCCGCGTCACTTCAGCGCGGTCGTGCGTTCCTGGTGCCACATTTCGTCTTTCTTGTCCGCCGCGTTATTGAGCAAAACCGGGGTGAGCGTGGAGTAGTCTCTGTATTGGACCTTCTTGGCCCGCATATTGGGGCCTTTCCAGGATTTGATCTCAGAATGGCCATCGGCAAAACCATATCCGCAGGCACCGTTATGGTAATTGGCCGGCAGATCGCCCCATTGAGTCACTGCGGCACCCATTGCCGAGTACATGCAGGCGTCGTTCATGCTATCGGGCTGCTCGTCCACAAAAACCCATGCCATCGATGGCGTGGGTACGGTGATGTCGCTCATCTTCAAGAAATAGCGGTAAATCCCAAAGCTCTTGCCGGGCTCGAAACCCATGCACGCATTCATCGAGATGCTCCGGCCCCGCTGACTCCAGCCGCGCGCGCGCTGTTGTACCGAGACAAAAACGTCCGCTGGGCACCGGTACAGGTTCCTGGCTTTGCCTGAGTAACTAGCCAGCTTGGCGTGAGCGGGGTCGGTGAGAAACGCGATGTTCGTGTTATCCGGACTGGTCGTCCAATCCAGCCAGCCGGAAACCCAGGTGTTTGGCTGAGAACCGCCCTGGGCAGCCCCGCCACTGACGTTCCAAACCAGCTCACCTCTGAAATCGTCCGCGTACATGATCCAAGCCAGTGTCAACTGCTTGTTATTGCTCATGCACGAAATGCCTTGCGCTTTGACCTTGGCCTTGCCCAACGCCGGCAGGAGCAGTCCCGCCAATATGGCGATGATCGCAATCACCACCAGCAATTCGATCAAAGTAAACGCGGCAACTATTCGCTTGGGCATGGCGCGATGGTGCAGAACAAACCAAATTAAGTCCAACTGTTTTTCCGGTTTGGCTTCGCCTTGTGTTTTTGGATTCCTTTTTGGATTCCATTCCGTCCTAGCCTAAGTGCGAGGAAAGCTTGATGATTCAATTCAGCGAATATGAGGCGCAAGATACTTCTCG
>JANOHH010001087.1:0-6321 GCA_031406395.1 Verrucomicrobiota bacterium
TGTCGGAGGGCGGAAACATCACTGAGGGCACAAACGTGACGAACCCCTCCTCCGCGAGCCGTGCGGCAAAGGAGTGATATGCCCCGGCATCGTCCTTCACAAGCTGGTCGGGGTTTCCGCCGCCGCCGTGCTGGCACACCACCACCGGTCGGCGTTCGCCTGGCTTGAGTCCTTTCGGAACGACCAGATAACCGAACGCGTTCGCACCTGGAAAAATATCCAATTGAACCTCGTAGCAGGACCACTTTTCTTCGTCGTAACGCAGGCGCGATTTCGCATGGAATGGCGACGGCGGGATCTCGAGTCGGCCAAGCACTTCGCGGCGCAAATGATCGATGTACCAAGCCTTGGTGGCTTCGTGCTTTTCGATGGAGGACGAGTCGAGCCGGGACATGAACCGCTGCCGCACCTCGGCACTCCGACCAAGCAGCCATTGATTGTGGCGGTCAATCTCGTGCATCTGCCGCAGCTGGCGGAGTCGCGGACTAATGTTTGTCGTCGTTGCCACCGGATTGTCTCCGAGCGGCGACAGTGTGGCCCCGGCGTTCAAAGCGTCGAGAAACGAGGTCAGTGCCGCCTCCGTGCCGAAAGGCCCTTGGCCTTCGCCCTCCGCGATCAAATCAATCCGGGCGGGCGGATGAAACCCATCCACGAGTTGGAGCGCCCGGGCAATCTCCGCTTTCACTCGGGTAATGTCGGGCGAACGCAACACTGCCTTGCTGCCGCCGGGCGACGCCACTTCGACCTCCGGCCCCCGACTCGCCTCGATGATCAGTCTCCGAGGTAAAATCATGGTGGCGATTTCGGCGTCGCCAAACTGGGTCAGGAGGGAAAACACGCTGCGGTCAAAGGGTTCGCTCCAGAGTTTCTGCCGCGAATCGAAATAGCCGGAGACACAGGTGGCATTGATGCGGGGGTCGAGCGCGGCCGCGTAGAGCGCGAGCAACGCGCCCTCGCCGTAGCCCATCACTCCAACGTGCTCGTTGTCCCGCGCGAACCAGTCCACTGCCGCCAGAATTTTCTGAACTTCATAGCCGATCAGGTGCCGGCCGAGTTCGAAGGCGGGGCGGAACAGGAATTCCCGGCTGCTCATGGGCTGACGTGAGTAAGGGCGGTAACCCTCCTTGCCGCGCACTTCCATCGTGCGATCAATCAGCACCGGCACCAGGACCCGGCAGCCGCTTTCCGCCAGCCGCCGGGCGAATTGCGATTCCAGCGCCACACCGGCCATCAGCCCGCTGATCTGCTCGGGCGACTGGTTGCAGTCGGGCACCGCGACGACCGCAGCCACGGGCTTGCGTCCGCGCGGCTCCAACAACAGTCCCTCGGCCTGTACATCCCCAAATGCGGGCCAGCTCACGCGCAGTATGTCGTAACTTTTCCCGCGGCCGACGAGTGCCGGCTGATCCACGGTCGTCAACAACGTGGGTGCGTCGAAAGGCACGCGGGCATCGCGCACCCCGATGAGGTAAGCGAGCCGCGCGCGATTCGTTTCGATGGAACGGTTGTAATTCTCCGCCGAGGAAAAGTCGCGATGCCAAAATTGCGGACGCGCAGCGGTCGCCCGCTCGATCTCGGCACTGATGACCGCGTCCCAGTTGCCCACGCCGCCGGTGCCGGAAGCGAGCGGTTGCGTGCCGGGCAGGACCGCGGGCACCGGAGCGGCGATGGCCGCGCTCAGGGGAAGAACGGGAAGTGACGCCCTTAACACAAGCGCAACCAGGGATGGGATGATTCGACTCGAATTGATCCCGATGAATCCATTTGCTTGTGATTTGAACTTCATCATTTTGTTTTCTTGTTTGGCGCGCCCGTTTGTACTTGACGCTGCGCGGGGGAAAGTTGACCTGTCCACAACGAGTCTTGATCTTCGTGGTTTCTATTGCTTCGGCCCGTCGTAGAGGAATGTATAACCCGGACCATCTTGAAAACGGGGTTGGTCGGGAAAGGCACGAAGGAAGGCCACGCGGCCATCGACGAACGCGACATTGCCCCAGCCCAAGACTTTGTCGTGGTGCCAGTAGGCATGCTGGAATGGCTGGGTCTTGGCTCCCGGCGCTTCGATCAGCCAGCCGAACATCCCAAAGGGATAGTCGTTGGCCAGCACGACCAGGCTCGGGGAACGAATCTCAGCGACCCTTTTGCCGTGCAGGCCCTTGGCTCCATTCTCGTTCCCGCCGCTGTTGTAAGAGTAGCTGTTGCCAAAAGTGTCGAAGAGTGAGGGTTGCCGATCGTAGGCCCAACGGCCTTTGGTTGCGCCCTTGTCATTCGGGCAGTGGAACACACGAAACACGCCTTCGTTATCCTTTTCCGTCACCTTGCGGTCCACCGAAACGTAGGGGTTGATGAAGCGCAATTCGTCCGTGTACTCGGTGCCTTTCTTGCCGCCCCAGGCGTAGTAGGAAAGAACCAGACCATCCCGGTGCGACGGGAAACGCTCAGCGAAGTCATCCAGATACAGCGCGTTGGCCAGGCCAAGCTGGCGCAAGTGGGCAGAGCAAGCGACCCGCTGGGACTGTTTTTTGGCGCGAGCGAGCGCGGGCAGCAGCATGGCCGCGAGGATCGCGATGATGGCAATGACGACGAGCAACTCGATCAAAGTAAAGCCCGGCTGGCCCCTTCTGGTTGGACTCATTCTGGATTTCATGACTGGCTCCTGGCTATCCCAGCGCGACCATTTCGCCGACCATTCGCAATCTCTGATTCGTAATGCAGGCTGAAGTCAGTTGTCATTGTTCATTCGTGGCGGCCGCCAGTTTGGGCTCCTGAGTTGTGGGTCAATAGTAGTAAAGCGTCACGCCGTCGTCGGCCCCCACGGCCCGCTTCCGCAACTGGGACTTGGGACGGGTGATCACGCTGCCATCCGCATGGCCCACTGGTTGGTCCGGGGTGACGGAGAATTTCCAAAGTGGCAGGCTGACCGGGCCGCCAAAGCCCTTGCCGAGATGGCCCGTGTCCCATTGCGCGCGGTTGGGCGAATCACTGACGCGGTGCGTGATGAAAGCGCGGCGGCTCTCACACTCGCTGGCCTTCATCGGCCAAGCCGGCTCCTTGGCCGGGTCATTCGGCAGCGACTGGCCGTCGGGATTGACGAAACGCATTCCGGGATAGTTGGCGAGCCACATGTAAGCCGTATTCACATAGGGCGCCGGCGTATCCCAACCGCCGTAGCCGCCATCAGGGGTGATGTAGCTCTGGTTGTCGTACGTCACGCCGAGCGGCTTGGCAATGATCGGACAAACCAGCGTCCGCGTGTTGGCCAAGTACTTTCGCTTGAGGCAATCCACAATGCTCTGGGAGCCGGTGCCGGGGCTGCGGTGGTAGTCGGGGCTCGGATCATTATGCAGGGCGAACTTCCCGGCGCTATCGTCCGCGTACAGGATCTGACTGAGGTATTGCTGGCGGATGTTGTTGACGCAGGCAGATCGCATGCCCGCGTATTTCGCGCGAGCAAGAGAGGGCAGAAGCATCGCCGCGAGGATCGCGATGATGGCGATTACCACCAGCAGCTCAATGAGCGTGAAGCCGCCGACCGATCTCGGCCGTCGCCCGAGGCGCGGAACGATGGGAGCAAACCGGTGGTTGTCAGAATTCACAAGCCGGATCTGGGTTCGGAGAACATTCAGAAATGTATATTATTAGCTGGCACGCGCGTCAAACATTTCTCCGCGCTCCGGCCGCGCGTCCTCCCTCTGGCGGATCAGACGTTGAGTGATCTCTGGTGTGATTGGCTTGGTGGGCGCGATGAGATTTGAATTCTTCTTTCCATTCTTATCACTACAGGTTTCTCGGACTCTCGTCCCGGGGATGAAGTAGCCTGGATCCTGGCGGACGGATCGTGGCTTGTTTTGCTCGTTCGGGTTCAGGTGAGGATTTCCTTGATGACATGGCCATGCACGTCCGTCAAGCGACGGTCGATGCCATTTTGCCGCACGGTCAGTCGCTCGTGGTTGATGCCGAGCAGATGGAGCACCGTGGCATGTAGGTCATAACAATAGGTCTTGTTTTCAACCGCCTGGTAACCCCAATCGTCGCTTTGCCCGTAGGCGACGCCGGGTTTGATACCCGCGCCCCAGAGCCACGAGACAAAACTGCCGCCGTTGTGGTCACGGCCGACACCACTCTGCGCAAAGGGCGTCCGCCCAAACTCGGTGGTCCAGATGACCAGGGTGTCATCGGCGAGGCCGCGGGATTTCAAATCGCGGAGCAGTGCGGCGATGGGGCGGTCCACGCTCGCCGCCATGGGCGGAAGTTCCTTGGGGATGCTGGCGTGGTTGTCCCAATTGCCCGTCGCGCCCTGAGGTCCGCTCCAGACTTGAACGAAGCGCACACCGCGCTCGACCAGCCGGGTGGCGAGCAGGCAGCGGCGTCCGAAGTCCTCGGTGACTTTGTTATCCAGACCGTAGCTCGTGCGCACCGATTCGGGCTCGCGCATCACGTCGAATGCCTCGGGCGCGGACAATTGCATTTTGGCGGCGAGTTCATAGCTGGCGATACGCGCCTCGAGCCGGGAATCGCCGGGGTGCTGCTCGACGTGAGCCCGATTCAGCTTGTTCAACAACGCCAGACTCGCGACGTCCCCGTCGCGTTTGGCGAAAGCGAACTTGGCCCCCGCGAACAAATCCGGCACGGGCTGCGGGCTGGCGGCGTTGATGACCGTCCCTTGATGCACGGCCGGCAGGAACCCGGACGAAAAGCAACCGCGCTGGTTGTAGGGCAAGCCCTTCGCATCCGGCAGGACCACAAAGGTCGGCAGATTGTCGGTGAGATTTCCGAGGGCGTAGGAAATCCAGGCGCCCATGCAGGGGAACCCAGGCAGCAGAAATCCGCTGTTCATCATGTAGGTGCCCGGGCCGTGGACGTTTGTCTTCGACTGCATTGCCATGAGGAAGGCCATTTCATCCACGAGCTTGGCCTGTTCGGGAAAGACGCTGCTCACCCAGCGGCCGCTTTGCCCATGCTGCGCAAATTCGAACGGACTTTTCATGATGGCGCCGGCTTCCCCTGTGAACCCGTCGGGCTTGACCTTCGGTCCCAGCATCTGGCCATGCAGCTTTTCCAACATGGGCTTGTAGTCGAATGTGTCCATCGGACTGGCGCCGCCGGTCATGAAGAGTTGAATGACGCGCTTCACCTTTGCGGGGTGGTGCGTGATGCCGCCGGCGAGGGCATCGCGGGAAAACATTTGCGCGAAGGCCAGGCCGGCAAACCCACCGCCGAGGCTGCCAAGAAAGTGACGGCGGGAGATGGGGAGAGGCAAATTCATGAGTCGTTAGCGCAGCAGGGCGCCCGTGGTCGGGTCACCCGGCGTGTCCAGCACCTGGATTTGGTTCACGGTCTTGAAGCGGGCGTGGTCGGTGAATTCCCAGACTACTTGCTTTTCCCGCGTGACTTCAAACGCCTGTGGCTGCTGGCCGAGAAAGCCGCCGCCCAGCCAGTTGCCGATGATCGTGTTCCCGTTGGGCAGACGCTGGCAGGCGGCCGGAAGTCGCAGCGGATTGCCAGGCAATTCGTGTTCCTCAATCTCCCAAACGATTTTCTGGTGTTCATCCAACTCGATCACGCGCTTCGCCATGCCGAGCGTGATGAGCAGATGGCCATTGGGCAGCTTGATGGCTTCATGGGGAAAACCCGGGACCCTGATTTCACGCAGCACTTTGCCCGCGGACGAAAGCTCCAACACTTTCTGTTCGTCCATCAGGCAGACCCAGTAGTGGCCGTCGGCGGTTTTGCGCGTGCCGCGGAACTGGTGCGGCAGAACTTTCGCGGCGGACGGCACCTTGATTTCCTTGGCGACTTTTCCGTCCCGTCCCACTTCCACGATCCGTCCCAAGGAACATTCTGCCACCAGCACGCGGCCATCGGGCAAAGGCTGGCACGAGTGGCATTGCGCTCCCGTCGGCGCGTCATATCGCCAGACCACATCCTTGTTCATGGTCACTTCCTTCGCGCCACTGACCTCGCAAAAGAGGACGTTGCCGTTGGTCAACCGCCAGCAATCCTGGGGAGTCACCGCAGGAAATTCCCACTCCATTTTTCCGTCGGCGGCGATGATGGCGACTTTGTTCCCAACATAGTCCGCGCAGAGAAACCGATGCTTCACCGCAGGTGTCTCGGCGGCGTGCAATGGGGTGGCGAGGAGCAGAAACAGGAGACAAACCGACTGTAGGCGGCGCGAAGCAATTCTCCCTCTCCCCCGCCCAGGGGGAGAGGGCCGGGGTGAGGGGGAATCTACGTGCCGCCATTGAGAGTCTTTTCGTTCGGCACCTCCCCCCAACCCCTTTCCATGAATCGGAGCGCCGAGCTCCGAATCGGCGCTCC
>JANOHH010001098.1:0-1580 GCA_031406395.1 Verrucomicrobiota bacterium
CTGATCGAGCATCTGCCGCTGCATCTGGCTGTCGAATTGGGCCTGAGCGACGGCTACCGTCTCAACCTCAATTGCAAAGACCGCGCCGGCCAACCGCCTGGCCTTTTGTGATGGGTTGTTCCGATGCGCCGAGGCCCTGACCGCCAAAGGCAAGACGCGCGAAGCCGTTGCTATTTACGACCGGCTCCGCGGGCAATCCGATCTACCCCATCAAGTGCGGGCCGGGGCCCTGCGTGGCAGCATCGTGGTCCGCGGTAAAAGCGGTCGTTGGCTGCTCAAGGAATCCTTGGCGTCGGGCGACTCCATTTTGTTTGACGCCGCCGTCCGTGCGGCGATGGAGATGCCCGGCTCGGAAGTGACCGAGATTCTCGCGGTCGAGTTACCTCAGCTCTGGCCCGAAAACAAAATCGTGGTTATCCAGGCCCTTGGCAGCCGGGGCGACCTGAACGCATTGCCGGCGCTGTACACGCAAGCCAATCGCGGCCCCAAACCCACTCGTTTGGCGGCCATCCAAGCCATCGCGGCCATTGGCCATGGTCTCTCCGTGAAGATTCTCGTCGAAACGATCGACGATTTGATGGCCCTCGATAAATCCAGTGAGGGGCCAGACCGTGAAATCTCGCTGGCGGCGCAGGATGGTCTCGCAGGTATTCCCGGCCGGGAAGCCGATGCGGCTGCCCTTGATTTCCTCAAGAGCCCACAGGCCAATCGCCGGCTCATCGGGATTGACTTGGTTGGCCGGCGCCGAATGGTTGTCGCCCTGCCAGGGTTATTGGCCGCCGCCGCCGACTCTAATGTCAAAGTTAGAGCCAGCGCGCTCCAACGCGTGGGCAAGCTGGGTGGGTCGGCGGAAGTGCCCGCCTTGATCAAAATCCTGCTTGGGTCGAGCGGTCCGCAGGACCTCGACAACTGCGCGGCGGCTTTGACGGACATTTGTTTGCGCGCCGGGACGCCGGCGACTACCACGGCCCAGATCATCACCGCCCTGACTTCGGCGACACCCGTTCAAAAGGGAGCTTTGCTCAACGTCCTGGGTGCGCTCGGCGGGGATAAGGCGCTCGCGGCGGTGCGGGCGGCGGTGGCGGATTCAAATCCGGAAGTGCATGCCGCCGCGGTTCGGGCCTTGACAACCTGGCCCGACATGACGGCCGCGCCGGATTTGTTGCAGATCGTGGGCTCGACGCCGAGCGGCGCAGAGCATGACATGGCTTTTCTCGGCTTCGTCCGGCTGGTGCGCGAATCGGGAGCCACCCCCGATGAGAAACTCAAGCGGTTGACCCAGGCCACGACCTTCGCGAAGAGCTCACAGGAAAAGATGCTCGTGCACGCCGGTCTGGGAGATATTCCCTCCGGCGCGTCGCTGCGGTTGGTGACGCCCTACCTGGCAGATCCCGCGGTGGTCGAGGAGGCGGGCGCGGTCGCCGTGCGGATCAGCGAAAAGCTTGATCCGAAATTCTCCGGGGAAATCGGGGTGGCCTTGAATCAAGTGCTGAGGTCCGCCAAGTCCCCGCAAGTTCTCGATCCCGCGCGCAAGCGAATGGAGCAACTCAAGTTGACGATTCAACCATGAGGCGCTTATG
>JANOHH010000678.1:0-3324 GCA_031406395.1 Verrucomicrobiota bacterium
CCTTTGAAAGTGAGTGGGTCTGTAAGGGGCTGTATAGTGTTTGCACGGGCTGTACCGATAATGTGCTGTCGCCCGCGACGTGCGCATGAGTCAGCACGATCACCGTCCGCTCCGGATGGTTCGTCACCACGGAATTGGCCCAAGTCAGAGCCAGGTCGCGCGGCCCGAATTCCAGGGAGACCACCATCCAATCCACCCCGCCCGCGCTGAAGAGATGATAAGAATTATCCAGGCGGTTGCTTTCGTAGATCCCGCCCAAGGTGGCGGCGGTGACGGAGTTGGTGAGGGGAAAGTATTGATTGAACAGGACCGTATCGTCCCGGCCAAACTCAATGCCATCGTGATTGCCCACCGCCACCGCGTAAGGCACGACTCCGTGGAGCGTATCCATGCAACTCTTTGTCTTTTGCCACTCCAACGCGATGTTGTTCTCGGTGCAGTCCCCTTCATGCAGCGCAAAGGCGATGTTCCAGTCGTCCCAATGATCGATGATCCATTGCGTTTGCCTCCCAAACATCTCGAGCGTTCCGCCGTAAAGCCCCGCAGTGTAGTACTGGGTGTCGGGTAGAATGGCGATCGTGAACGGGTCCGTCGAAGAGATCAGCCGCAATTGCACTGACTCGGTCACCTCAACTAGCGCGTCGTCAATCGGCTGCAAAATAATTATTGCCGCATTGGTATCCGCGGGAATGGTTACTTTTCCGGAAAGGCGTTGGTAGTCCACGCCGTTCACGGCGGTCCCCGTGGGCTGGTAGCTGACGGTCAGGGACTGAGCGGTGGGGCCCGTGCGACTCACGAGAAACCGGGCGGGTTGGGGGCCGCTCTCCGTGGCCACCGGATCCAGCGCCACAATGCTGACCGTGGGCAGGTTCGTCGGCGTTTGCGCCAGCAATTGAGAGGCGGTAAGGATCGGGAGCCCACCGCCGATCAAGATCCTCAAAAGAAAAGCCAACGGGGACCGAACTGAAATCCGGTCGCCGTGCGGGTTAGGCTGGCAGGCTGACATTCGATGAAACATTGTTCTTTCTACGCTCAGGCGTCAAGGCATGGTGAAGTCTGTGAGATGGCGGGGACGAATCCCACCGGCCTCCACCGGGCGGTTGGCTGCCCCAATCCATTTATTTGCCTTGTGCTCGACAATATCGCCCCTGGCTTTCGTGAACGCGCCTCGTGCCGGAATCCGCGGATGGAGGCGCATGAAGTTCATGAGCAATTCGAGCCGTGGGATTCCCTCCGGAGGTTTTCGGTGGCCATCAGACACGCTAGCCCCATGGGGCGGTCGGGCTTCTGGAAGACCTGGCCTTTCGGAGCGCAGTCTGAATCTCGTTGGTCCGCATTCAAATTGCTGTCTTTAAGTTGCATGGAACTGAATTTAATGTTCCACATTGTCACACTTCCGTCCAGTGTCAAACGAGCAACCACGCCTTCTGCAGGTCAGCTTAAGCGGCGGGTATGCTCTTGGCGCGGCGGGAGTTTCACCTGCGAACCAGTGGCTTGCCCAACGGTCTTCCAATCGACGCCGGTTTGCGATTTCACCCTCGCGCTGCAATCGCGGATTAATCGGCGTGGATGGTAGCCGGGGGCAAAGGGGAAAATTGCAACGCGCCGTTCAGTTGGTTGACCCAGGGGGCACTTGCGCACGGCTTGAAAAAGTTGTTGCTACCACCCGCTCGGACGTGGGTTCTGGATCTGAAATCAGGATCGGTTTACGCGCCAACGCGCCGCCAGTTGGTTCAAGAGTTCGCGCGTCGCTGCCTGGCCTTCGGCGGGACGAATAATCTCCGCCTGATAGAGCAAATAGAACAGCATCAGCGAGCGCTCGTGTCCGATTATCCCGGCGGTTTGGGCGTACGTGTTGAATTCCTTGCTGGCGAGCAAGCCCGCGATAGAATCGGCGAGGGACGGCAGCGAATGACGCTGCACCAGAATGCCTTTCTGGGTGACGAAGTGAAACCAGTCCCATGCGGGCAGCCCGTTCACATCTCCACGTTCCCAATCCAGTGCCGTCCAGTCGCCGGATGGCGAGACCCGGACATTCCATGGCGCGAAATCTCCATGGACAATCGCGCCCGGACTGGATCGGTTGCGCAGTGCAATCGCCAGTGATTTGAAGAGCGGATGATCGGCGCGAGTTGCGGACAATTCACGCCAGTAGCGTGTGTCGGTCAAAACCACCAATTGCTGCGGCCGCAGCCACCTTCCCAGGACTTTCGGGAGCCAATGTTCATCCGCGGTGCGGGGTGAGCGACCGGGAAGGAAATCAAGTGCGATCGCCTGCAATCTCGCATTGGCAAATACTCCCCGAACTGGCGGAATGCTCGGCGTGCTCGCCGGGACCCTTGCCAGGAACTGCCTTTCCTGCTCGATCAACTTCCGTGCGGCTTCGGCCATGCCTGCTTTCACAACGGCGGTGGGCCGGCCAGCCGGATCGAACAGCAGCATGATGAAACGCTGCCCCGGACTGTTCGGGTTGCCCGCCAGTACGGCAAATTGCGGAATCCCACCGAAAGGCACCTGCGCCCGACTGGCCAGCCAAGTGATAAAAGGATCGCCGGGCGATAGGTTGACCTTCACGGGCTTGATCCCAATCGGCAGGCGTGCTTTCACAGCCCATGCCGCCAAGGAACGCACCAGGCGGCTGCGCGGCGTTTGTGCGGCGTAAAGCTCCAAGCCAACTCCCGCCAAGGATGGCGGGCGGGGAAGTAGTAGCAGGGGTTGGCCGCGTTTCGAAAGCAACTGCATCGCGACCGCCACCGGCGGCAGCCTCGCAGCGTCAGGCGCGAACAGCTGCTGCCAGAAAGACGTAGGCGCGTTCATGCGTTGGCTGGCGACGGTATCGGAAAAGTAACCGGACGCAAGTGCATCATTGCTGCCGGAAGGAAGCGGAGCGCAACTTTCAGGCGGGCGGATTTTGTGCTTTGAACGCGCGCTGGCCGTCCCTACCTTGGCCCCATGGAACATGCTGGCAAGTCACCCGCAGCGCAGGGGCCCCAAAATCAGTTGATGCGCTTAATTTTTCAAAGTCAGCCCGGCAACGCAATCGGTGCCGCGCAACGGCCTTAGCTTCGCTCAACCCCATAACCCCATGGCCCCGACGCCCAGTCCATTGCCTGCCAACGGTGACAACGAAGATGCCCGGTTGAAGATTTATTTTCTACCGAACCTGCTGACAGCGGGCAACCTCTTCTGCGGCTTCGTGGCCTTGACGAAAATCGTGGAAGCGGACATCTCCACGGGCATCTACACCGAAATCTGGATTGCGCTCTATTTCATCCTGGCGGCGTGCATCTTTGATTTGTTCGACGGTCGCGTGGCGCGCATGGG
>JANOHH010001189.1:0-1575 GCA_031406395.1 Verrucomicrobiota bacterium
CACCGCTTGGTTCGCGACGGCATTTGCGAGATCGACGAGCGACTGGCGCTGCTTGCCGGTGACGGTCAAGGCAACCAGATCTGTGTTGGGTAACTGCTCGACTGTCAGCCGGCCCGAAAGCGAGTCGGCACTTGCCGGCGGCTGCGCGCTCACCACTGCGCGGCGCAGCAATTCCGGCGATTGCATGAGGGTGACCAAGGTCGCTGCGTTGAACTGGCTGGGGCGAAATAACTCGGTCTCGGGGGTGGTCTCCGGGTTGGGATTGGTTTCCCGCGGGACGAGCATCAACCGGACGCTGTAGTTGGATTGGAGATACCCAAGGAGTCCCGCTCCGAGCGCGGCGATGCCCGCGACGCCGAATAAAAGACGGGAACGCAACATCAGGGCGGACAAAATGCGCCACGGATCACAGAACAGTCGGGGTGCGGGCTTTCCTTCTTCAAGACGACTGAACCCCGCGGCTCGACTCGGCGCGGACCTGGCTTGTGGAGTGAAGGCCGCATCCTCCCGCATCGGCGCCGGCTGTGTTGGCTCATTGCGCACCGCGCTAAGCTTGAATTCACCAGCATATTTCTTCATGCGATGGTTAGGATCTGACGACGTTTTATGTCCCGCCCCAAGGTACTCACGGCGGGAACGGCAGTATCGATTGTCTCTGGATACCCGGGTGGCCGGGCGAATTCAAGCGCCAGTTTTGGGCGGCCACCCGACCCGTCTGCCTGGGGCGGGGTCAAACCAAGCCTGGGTTTGAAACCGTCGGACACCGGTTCTGGATCGACTTGGACCGCAGCCGCCTCCTGATTATCGGTTCCGCTGCGCATGTCTTGCTTCGATCGAAGGGCGCTTTCACGAAACCTTGAATAATCTAGAATTCCCACAGCCCGACAATCTAGGTCGCTTGCTCCGATAGCGATACCCGGGATGCATCCCAATCGTCGTGTCAGGGGGAATACCGTTGCGCCCATCGTGGGTTGGTATTCTTAAAGATATCGTGCCCGTTGCCTCCGCCGGGTTGCCAATCACAAGCGCAACGAATTTCAGCGCGTGACTCCACCGGTCCAGCCTGTTAGTTCTCCGCCCATTCATGAAACGCCCATTGCTCCCGGTGGCGTTGGTTTATGTGGTTGGCTTGCTTTTGGCTGAAGCGATCCAACCGCCATTGCTTTTCCTGTTTCCGCTCGCCTTCGCCTCGCTCTGCCTGACGTTGGGGTGGGCCCAGGCACGGGCTTTCCTGATCTGGCCCCTGTTGATCGTCGTCGCTTGGCTGAATCTGGTAAGCCGGACGGCGGGGGTGTCCCCCTACGAACTTCGGAAAGTTGCCGGCCCCGAACCGGCGCTGGTGACGGTGCGGGGTGTGCTTGCGGAAACTCCTAGCCTGCGGGTCTATGGTCAGGGGGAAAGGGAGTCTTTCCGAACCCTGACCCGCATCCAGGTCACCGCGCTCGCCCGCGTTGATAAATGGCAGCCGGCGGATGGGCCCGTCCTGGTTTCGACCAAAGGCGAGCTGCCAGTTGAATTTTTCGCCGGGCGCGAGGTGGAAATTACCGGCGTGCTCGCACCGCCACCGTTGCCCCG
>JANOHH010001225.1:0-2620 GCA_031406395.1 Verrucomicrobiota bacterium
GCCCGACGCGGCATTCTACCTGATGGCCGGCGACCTTGTGAATCGCGGCGCCGAACGCTGGGACTGGGACAGTTTTTTCGAGAACTCGAAGGGCGTGTTCGATCGCCGACCCATCGTCCCCGTGCTGGGCAACCATGAGTATCAGGCCAAGGAGCCGCAGCTCTACCTCGCGCAATTCGCCCTGCCGCGCAATGGCCCGAGAACCATCCCGCCCGAGCGCGCCTACTCGTTCGAATACAGCAATGCCAAGTTCATCATTCTTGACTCAAACCTCGACGCGGCCAAACAAACTGCCTGGCTCGAAAAGGAACTCATGAACACCAAGGCGATTTGGAAATTCGTGAGCTATCATCATCCGGCGTATTCCTCCGGCGGCAACCGCGACAACCCGGAGGTGCGTAACCTCTGGACGCCGATCTTCGACAAGTATCACGTGGACCTCGCGCTCCAGGGCCACGACCACGCCTATCTGCGCACCTATCCCATGCGCGACCAGAAGCGCGTCGGCACAACGAAAGATGGCACGGTCTATGTCATCTCGGTTTCCGGAACGAAACATTACGACCAGCAGCCGCACGACTATACCGAGGTCGGATTCACCAAAGTTTCGACCTACCAGGTGCTCGACATCCAGATCAACGGAAACCGGCTCATCTATCGCGCCCATGACGTGGACGGCAAGGTGCGGGATGAATTTGTGATCGAGAAGTGAGGACTTGGCCCAAGCGCTCAGAACGCGAGCCAACATCAGCCTGGCGTCTACGCGCCTATTGCACCAGCAACACGCGGTAATAGCGTTCTGGCGCCGTGCCGACCGAAGCGTCCTCTTTGACACCGGTTGCGTCCGTGGCCGTTACGTTCCCGGCGAGATCATTCCAGGTGGTATCCGATATGGACGCCTTGAACTGCACGCGGTAGGTTTTCCCGGGCACCGCGCTCCAAAATATCTGCACCGGTCCGGCCGATGGCGGCGAGAGCGTAATCACCCGCAGGATGGAGCCAACGTTGGTCGGATCGGTGCCCGCCTGAAACTCCATTCCGTCGGTTTGTCCATCCCCATCCGAATCACCCGTGCCGTTGCGTTGCAGACCATTGAAGTAGGCCAGCTCCCAATCGTCCGGCAGTCCGTCGCCGTCGGTGTCGGACCGGCTCAGCCGCAGCACCATGATATCGCGCGCCTCGTTATAGTCGCCGGTGATCAGATCCGATGCATAGGTTTCGAACAGGATCGTGCTCCCATCGGCGCTCATCACCGGGTTGCCGGAGAACTGATTGCCCGCCCCGGTCGCATCGCGATTGAGGCTCAGGAGAATCGTCCGGCCCAGAGTCAGATCTCGCAGAAACACATCACTCATGCCGTTGGTGTCGTTCGCCGCCAGGTTTGAAGCGCGGCTGCGGAAGAGCACGTAACGGGCATCGGGCGTAATCAAGGGTGAAAGCGATCGACCGTTCCCGGCCGCGGCACCGTCGGCATTGACGCTCACGAGCGATGCCAGTCCGTTGGTCCGATCAATGAGATAAACGTCGGTTGTTGCGTTCGTATCCGACGCCGAATAACTGGCGCGGCGCTCGCACGCCACGAAACGTCCGTCGACGCTGAACGCAACGTTCACCGCGTCCGTGAGCGTGAGGGTTGAAGTCTGATTCCCCACATCGAACAACCAGGTGTTGGTCAGAGGTTCATACGCGAGCAGGTTGCCGTTGGCCGCGAAGGTCGCTCGTGTGTCCGGCGTGGTGGTCGAGCCGGGGCCACTGACGACGATGTTCGAGCCGGTTGCCGAATCCCAGAGGAAAGCGTTGATGCCGGAGATCGCGTTGGTGACCAACCCGGACGCGCTGCTCAGATACGCGACATAACGACCGTCCGGACTGAGCGTGGGATTTGACGACGCGGCTGATCCGGGTGCGGTGCCCTGATAGTTAAGGCTGACGAGGCGGTTGGAAGTTTGCGCCAAGTCCCGGTAATAGACCTGCCCGACCGTGGTGGCGTAACCAGCGACACCCGTCTCGCTGCTTTGAAACGCCATGATTCCGCCTTGCTGGGTGAAGACCGGGAAAGACGGCGCAATCACTTTGCCGACACCAGCGATCAAGACGTTCGTCTCCGCCACGCGGTCGAAGGCATACAGGCTGAAGCGCGTTCCCAAGCCCGCCAACGGGGTGCTGTCGGGAATCGCTTCGTACGCGACCCACCGGCCATCGTCGCTGATCACTGGTCGCCGGGCCGGGCCGCGCGCAAGGCCGGCCACGCGGGTGTTGAGGCGGAACCAGCCGTTGGAACTGGCGGTGAGATCGCCGACCCACACATCGCTCGTGCGGTTGGTGTCCCCGGGGTCCAGGTCCGCCGCGTAACTCTCGAATACGGCGAACTGGCCATTGGAACTGACCCCGCCGGGAATCATGCGGCTGGCACCCGATCCGGCGTTGACCGGTAGACTTGGTTCTCGAACGGAGATCAACTCGGTCGTCCCGGCTATCCAATCAAAGAGGTAAATGTTCCGCACGCCCGTTGTTTCGGACGCACCGACAAACACAATCCAGTTTGCGTCGTCGGTCATGGCAGCGTCAGGCGCAGATAGGTTGGTCGCCACCGTTGCGCTGGCAGCCGCCACGGCATCGA
>JANOHH010001232.1:0-8511 GCA_031406395.1 Verrucomicrobiota bacterium
CAGCACAGAGTTTTGGAGGACACAGAGAGTGCGATCGGGATCCCATGTGGACACGAATGAACACGAAGCTACCCGGGCTTGATACCATGTGCCATGCTCACTGACAGTTTTTTGACCCACGGTCAACCTGAACCGCCGACGGAACTGATTCGTCTGCGCGCGGGCCCGTTGACGATGCTCTACGATCCGACGAGCGGCATGGTGCGGCGGATCAAACTCGGCGAAGTCGAAGTGCTGCGTGGCATCTATGCAGCGGTGCGGGACCGCAATTGGGGAACGGTGCCCGCGCAACTGCGCGAGACGTTGCGGAAGATCACGCCGGATTCGTTCCGGATCGGGTTCGAATCCGAACACCGGCAGGGCGACGTTCACTTCGTATGGCGGGGACTTGTTCACGGCACGGCGGACGGAAACCTGCGTTACGAATTTGACGGCGAGGCCAGGACGACATTCCTGCGCAATCGCATCGGCTTCTGCGTGCTGCATCCCATTCGCGAGTGCGCTGGACAGCCCGCAAAACAATTCCGCCCCGATGGGATTGAAGTCGCGAGTCGGTTTCCCGATTTGATTGAGCCGCAGATTTTCGGGCGGAGCAGTTTCCAGGAGTTGCGCGGCGTCGCCCATGAAGTTGCCCCCGGGATTTGGGCGCAAATTGATTTCGAAGGCGACACGTTCGAGATGGAGGATCAGCGCAATTGGACGGATGCCAGTTTCAAAACGTATTGCACGCCGCTCGCACGGCCGTTCCCGGTTGAGATCAAGTCGGGGACAACTATTCGGCAGTCGGTGACACTGCGTTTGAAAGGGCATCTTTCCCGAAACCGCGATAGCCAGCTCGAAACGGTCCCCGCACCGACTGAGGTTCTCACGTTGACCATTCTGGAGCAGCCGGCCGGCCGACTGCCGCAATTGGGCCTCGGCGTCGCGAGTCACGGGGCACCGTTGACCGCAATTGAGATCGCGCAATTGCGCCAACTTCAACTGTCACATCTGCGCGTGGATGTGCGGCTCGCCGCGCCCGACTGGACAACTACCCTCGCGCAGGCCGCCAGCGAGGCACGCCAAATCGGAACCCGGCTGGAGCTGGCTCTTCACTTGCCACGCAATGGTGAGCCCGACTTTTCTACTCTGACCGATGTGCTCAAGCCTTTGACCCCGTTATTGGCCCGCGTCCTCGCCCTGCGTGAGGGTGAGGCAGCCACGACCCCGGAGACACTGGCCGGGACAAAGCTGCACTTGAACAGGTTCCGTTTGCCGATTGGGGGCGGCAGCGATGGCAACTTCTGCGAGTTGAATCGCGAGCACGCCCTCGACCACTTCGCGCTGGCCGATTCTGATATTGTTTTCTGGTCCATGAATCCGCAGGTCCACGCTTTCGACCATCTCTCTGTGATGGAAACGCTGGAAGCGCAAGCGGCCACGGTCCGTTCGGCGCGGGCGTGGGCTGGCGACCGGCCGTTGGTGGTATCCCCCGTAACACTGAAACAACGCTTCAATCCGGTGGCCACAGGCGCGGAAACACCAATCGCTTCTGACGTGCTACCGCCCCACACCGATCCGCGCCAGTTGAGTCATTTTGCAGCGGCGTGGACGCTCGGCAGTATTGCCGCCCTCGCCTCAACCGGCATCACCAGTGCCACGTACTACGAAACCACCGGCGCGCGGGGAGTCATGGAGCGAGCCGCCAGCTCGTCGCTGCCCGATAAATTTCCATCTCTCGCCGGAGGGCTCTTCCCCGTGTTTGATGTGTTCGCCGGGTTGGCCGGCTGCCAGCAATTTGCCATCGCTCAATCCGCTGCCACCAGTCGCGTCACGGCGTTGGCATTGTTCGCCGCCGGAAAAGTGGAACGCGTCCTGATTGCCAACCTGACCGCTCAATCGCAATCCGTGCGCATCATCAGTTCGATTTCCACCCCCGCGCCCATTGAACTCCCGCCCTATGCTCTGGTTCGGATGGACCGCGAGGCCTGAGACAGGACAAATATTCCCGCTTCGAGTTAGTGTGCCATGATGTCCACAAGTTCATCGGACCGGCAGAAGAAAATCAGACTTTGGCCAAGCGGAAGGCAGTTGCATCCCTGTATCGCCGTTCCCCTTCAAAGCGGTTCGATACGCACTCATCTGGAATTGGCACGAGCGGCGAGCACTGATCATGCCTTTGGTCGACCTGACCCGGATGTCGATGGGGACCAAGCCATCGAACTCGCCGGGAGCGATCTGAACGTTGTGGACAACCTCAACTCAAAAATATGAAATCACCGACAGCCACGCCAGTCGGTCCCCGCAATTTCATGGTTCTCGTCCACCATGTCTCACAGCATATCATGAACGATGTTCCGCTCGCTCCCGACTAGAAATTGACAACCCGGCGTTGCTCCGTCACTCTGCTTGCATGTCGAAACCGGCTCTGGGACGAGGCCTTGGCGCGCTGTTGGGTGGCACTCCTGTCATCTCCAACCCCGCGCCCTTGGCGTCGTTGCCGACTACCATTACCCACGTTATTCCGCCGCCCGCCGGGGCGCACGCGATTGCGTCGGCTTTCACACCCGCGCCGGCGGAGCGGGATCAAATCCGCCATGTGGCTGTGACGCAGATCCGTCCGTGCGCCCTCCAGCCCCGCAAAGATTTCCCGGCCGAATCCCTCCGCGAACTCGCCGATTCCATCAAGGAACAAGGCATCGTTCAGCCGCTCATCGTCCGCGCACAGGGAAATAATTTCGAGCTGATCGCCGGCGAACGCCGGTGGCGCGCCGCCCAGCTCGCGGGCCTGACCGATGTTCCCGTCCTCGTCCGCGAGGCCGACGACCGCGCCGTGCTCGAGATGGCGCTCATCGAAAATCTCCAGCGCGAGAACCTCAACGCCATCGAAGAAGCCCTCGGCTATGCCCAACTCGTCAGTCAGTTTCAACTCACGCAGGAACTCGTCGCCACCAAGGTCGGCAAGAGCCGCGCTGTCGTCGCCAACGCGCTGCGACTCCTAAAACTGCCGTCGGACATTCAGGCTTTCCTGCGCGAAGGCCGACTTTCAGTCGGGCACGCCAAAGTCATTCTCGGTTTGACCGAGGAAACGCAGCAGCGCCAAGCCGCGGAGCGCGTCATCAAGGAAGCCCTTAACGTCCGTCAGACCGAAGGCTTGATCGCGAAATTGCAAACCCGCGACAGTGCCCGGGCGCGCAACGGCGTCAAGACTCCGCTCGCCACCGACGCCCACGTCGCCAGCTTGGAAAACAAAATCCGCGAGCGCCTCGGGACGAAAGTCCATCTGCGTTATGCCCAGGGCAAAGGTTCTTTGGATGTTGCCTTCTACAGCGACGCGGAACTTGAGCGCATCCTGCAAATCCTGGGCATTGATGCCGAGTGAGGGCGTCGCGGACCGCTTCCCATTCAAATTGAACTCATGAATACACCTGAACTACGCGCCCATGGCGCTGACAAACTGCAAGCCGCCACCACCCAGGTCAGCGGCTTCAACGCCTTCCTCGGCCTCGATGGCTTCGTGGATGAAATCCTCCACGTCGTGGACAAACGCGAGAGCGCGGATAAATATCAACGGCTCACGACCATCACCAAGTACGCGGATCGCCTCGCCGCCGCCGCCGGCAAGAGCACCAACGTGGAAATGGTCAAGCAGCTGACCAAGCTGGGCGGAAACGGCCCGATCATGGCCAACGCGCTGGCCAGTTTTGGGATGAAAGTCTGCTACCTCGGCAATCTTGGCTTCCCGAGTTTGCATCCGGTGTTCGCCGACTTTGCAAAGCAGGCCGAAGTTTATTCCATTGCCGAACCGGGTTACACCGACGCGCTCGAATTCGAGGATGGTAAAATCATTTGTGGCAAACACTCGTCGCTGCGCGAAGTGAACTGGGCGAGCATCAAGGCGCGATTTGGCCACGACAAATTCGCGGCCAAAGTGCAGTCCGCAGATTTCGTCGCCTTCGTCAACTGGACGATGCTCACCTGCATGAACGATATGTGGTCGTCCATTCTCAAGGAAGTCTGCCCTGGCCTCACCGGTCCGCGCCGGAAGTTGTTTTTCGATCTCGCCGATCCCGAGAAGCGCACGCGCGCCGACATCCTCCAGGCGCTGTCACTCATCACCCAATTTGAGCAGCACTTCGATGCGATCCTGGGTTTGAACGAGAAGGAAGCCTACGAAATTGGGGGCCATCTGGGTTTCAACATCACCGAGCGCTCGACAGAAGGATTGCTCAAACTCGCCACCCAGATCCGGGAACACATCGCCATCAACACGGTGGTGGTGCATCCCGTGTCCTTCGCCCTGGCCGTGAGTGCGGGCGATGCCGCCATCGTCGAAGGTCCGTTCACCCCCAAACCGCTGATCACCACCGGCGCGGGCGATCATTTCAACGCCGGTTTCTGCCTCGGCAAACTGCTCGGCTTCGACAACGCGCACAGCGTCCTCACTGGCGTGACCACGAGTGGCTTCTACGTGCGTTCCGCCAAAAGCCCCAGCGTGGCCGACCTCGTCAGCTTGCTCCGTAACTGGCCGGCGAAAATGTGACGCGTGGCGGGTGGCGAGTGACATGAACCCTATTCCTACAACTAAGAGTGAAGCTCCGGTTTCGGGAGATCGGCTGGAGGCTTATGGAATCTACCGTTTGGCGCGAAAACTATTCGATGAGTTCTGGGATGACTCCGAGGTTTTGGGAAAGGATTATCGGGGTCGGGAATTCGTCAAACAACAGGTACGTAGTTTGGATTCCACCTGTGCAAACATCGAAGAAGGCTGCGGACGTGGTTTCGGCAAGGAACTTCCGCAACACTTGAAGATCGCGCGGGGTGAAGCCCGGGAAAGTCGCGGCCGTTACGAGCGCTGCAACCGGCTTCTCCCATCTGACCTGATTAACCAACGCGTGGCTGCCTTGAACCGCATCATTGGTGGCCTGACCAAAACCATTCAAACCATCGACCCGCGTCGGACTATTGCAGAGGAACCACGCAATTCCCGTCACCTGTCACCCGTCACCCGTCACCCCTGATGATTTTGCCCGTTGTGAAATACGGCCATCCTGCCCTTCGCCAGAAGGGGCTGCGGGTGGAAAGCATCGCGCCAGAGATTCAACACCTCATCGCGGACATGTTCGAAACCATGAACGCCAGCAAAGGCATCGGCCTGGCGGCGCAGCAGGTCGGGCGGGCGTTGCAATTGACTGTCCTCGATTTGCGAGCGGTCACCGACCGACCCTCCACGCTCCAACTCGATGGCAAACCCGCGGACCTGAGCGACTTCATGCCGCTCGTGCTCATCAATCCCGAAGTGAAGGCCGTGGGCGAACCCGTCTTGGGGCCGGAAGGCTGCCTAAGTTTTCCGGAAATCTACGCTGACATTTCCCGTCCGGAATCCGTGGACGTAAAAGCACTGGACGAAAAAGGCAAGCCGATTGAATTCCGCTGCGGCGGGCTGCTCGCCCGCGCCGTGCAGCACGAGACCGATCATTTGAACGGCATTTTGTTCATCGACCGCATGGATCGAAAAACGAAAGCCGAACTGCGCGACGAACTCGACGAACTGCAGGCCGCGACCAAAGCCGCATTGGAAGTTGCGCGGAAGAAGTAGCCACCGACGTGAGGAAGCGGATTGGCCGGAAATGGATTCGCCTACTTCCTCACGTCGGTCGCTCCGCTTGGCTCAATCCGCTCGACACTCGCAGCCATCTCCCTGCATCATCCACCCCAGCTTATGGTTTCTCACGACGTGCCGATTCAATTCCTCCTCACGCTTCCGCCGCGCATGGCCGTCGAGTTTGAAGCGCTGGAACAACGCCCACGCCCGGGGTGGTTCGCGTGCTCGGATTCGAGCGGACCGCCGCTCGGCTCGGGGGGCGGTACGGCGAATCTGTTGGTGGAAGCCTGGCGCCAAACTGGGCAGGGCAAGTCGATTGGCGAATGGTTGAGCGGCAGTCGCAAGCTCATGTTGCACTCCGGCGGCCAGAGTCGTCGTCTGCCCGCCTACGCGCCCCTGGGCAAGCTGCTCATGCCCGTGCCAGCCTTCCGCTGGTCGCGCGGCCAGCGACTGGATCAGACGTTGCTCGATCTGCAACTGGCGCACTACTCGCGCGTCCTGGCCCAGGGCGGTACCAGCACCGTCGCCATGCTCGTCAGCGGCGACACGCTCATCCGTTTGCCGGGCGAATTGCCGGCGTTTCCAGACGTGGACGTGCTCGGACTCGGCATGTGGGGCACGCCCGAAAAGGCGAAGGACTTTGGCGTATTCTTCACGCCGCGCGGCACGCCGAATGAACTCGCCTTCTTCCTGCAAAAGCCGGCCCCGGCCCGCACGCGCGAACTCGCCCAGGATTATCTTTACCTCTTCGACACCGGCATGTGGCTTTTGAGCGAACGCGCTGTGCGCGTGTTGCTGGCGCGTTGTGGTTGGGAGGAGTCCACGGCTCAGTTCAAGGGCGGACGCGCCGCCCACTACGAATTCTATTCCCGCTTCGCCCTCGCCCTCGGCACGCAGCCCGTTGAAAACGATCCGCTCGTTCGGCCGCTCACCTGCGCCGTTGTGCCGCTGGGCAACGCCGAGTTTTATCACTTCGGCACGAGCGCCCAGATGATCGAATCCGTCTCGGAGCTGCAGAATCTGGAACTGGATGAAACGAAGCTGGGTTCGTCGGCCGGGCGGCGGCATCCCGACCAATATCTGCAGAACACCCAATTCGCCTGTCCCTTGCGCCGCGATGAAAATCACACGCTCTGGATCGAAAATAGTTATGTGCCCGCCTCCTGGCAGATCGCCTGCGAAAACGTCCTCACCGGCGTGCCGCCGAATGATTGGAAGCTGCGGCTGGAACCCCGGGTCTGTCTCGATTTCGTGCCGGTGGGCGAAGATCAGTTTTGCCTCCGCAGCTACGGCTTCCGCGACGGCTTCAATGGAGAAATGGGCGACCCCGACACGAAATGGTTCAGCCGCCCAGTGGAGGATTGGTTTTCTGCCCGCGGGCTTAACCTGATGGGCTGCGGCCTCAGCGCCGATACGGACATTCAACTCGGCGCGCTGTTCCCAGTTTTGACGACGTCCGCAATGGACGGCCCGTTTCTCGAGTGGCTCTTCCAAGCGCAACCGACGGCGCGCCCCGACTTCGCGAAGCGCTGGCAAGACCTACCGCGCTTGTCCGCCCAGCAACTGCTTGAGCAGGCCAACATCCGGCGCCTTTACGAACAGCGCACGCGTTTGGGCAAAGCCTCGATCGCGCCCCTGATGAAGAATTTCCGGAGGAGCATTTTCTTTCGGCTCGATCTCGAATCCGCCGCCCGCTCGTTTGCCACCACGGGCGAGGCGCTGCCCGAGTTGACCTTCGACGCCCACGACGAACCGCTCGCCGTGGTTCACGATCAAATCTTCCGCAGCGCCGCGTTGCGTTACCGCCAGCAACCCGGCTGGGCCGAATACGAGGCCATCGCCTTTGCGAAGCTGCGCGACCTGATCGTGCGCGAAGTCCAATTGTCACCCGCCCGCCCGCGGCGCAACGTCCTCGAAGACCAGATCATCTGGGCGCGCAGTCCGGTGCGGTTCGACCTGGCCGGCGGCTGGACGGACACCCCGCCCTACTGCATCGAGTTCGGCGGCCGCGTGCTCAATGTCGCCACCAATCTGAACGGCCAGCCGCCCGTGCAAGTGTTCGCGAAAGTCTGTGAACGACCCGAACTCGTCGTGCGTTCGATTGATCTCGGGGTCGAGGAGCGCCTGCGCACCTACGATGAACTCAACACGTTCAGCAAACCCGGCAGTGCGTTCGCGCTGGCGAAAGCCGCGTTTGCCCTCGCCGGTTTTCTCCCGCGTTTCCATGCCGACGGCGGATTTGATTCGCTCGAAAAACAATTGCGTGATTTTGGTGGTGGCCTCGAGCTGTCTCTGCTCGCGGCGGCGCCCAAGGGTTCGGGCCTCGGGACCAGCAGCATTCTTTCAGCGACCGTACTCGCCGCGCTCGGGGATTTGTGCGGGTTGAATTGGGATCGCAACGTCCTCTTCACGCGCACCCTCGCGCTCGAGCAAATGCTTACGACGGGCGGCGGCTGGCAGGATCAGGCGGGCGGTTTGTTCCGAGGCGTCAAGTTTATCGAGACGGCGCCGGGCCTCGCGCAGAAGCCCACGTTGAGCTGGCTGCCCGATCATTTGTTCGGCCACGAACTCGCCAATGTGCGGATCCTGCTCTATTACACCGGGGTCACTCGTCTAGCGAAGAATATCCTCAGCGAAATCGTGCGGGGCATTTTCCTGAATTCGCCCGCGCATCTTGAGCTCATTGAGGAGATTGGCGCGAACGCGAAGATCGCCGGCGCGGCGATCCAGCAATGCGATTACGACCAACTGTGTGCCGCCATTCGCAACAGTTGGCGCTTGAATCAACGCCTCGATGCCGGCACAAATCCGCCAGCGGTGGCGGGCATTCTCGCCCCGGTGAACGATTATCTGGCCGCGGCTAAGTTGCTCGGTGCCGGTGGTGGCGGCTATCTGTTGATGTTCGCCAAGGACGACACCGCCGCAGC
>JANOHH010001260.1:0-1386 GCA_031406395.1 Verrucomicrobiota bacterium
TCGATGCCGGCCACGTTGTGAAACACTTCGTTGTTGCGAACTATGATGTCGCGGCTCTGCCCGACATAAATCCCGGCATCCTTGGCGCCACTGACTACACAACCTTCCACCAGCACTTCGGTGCATTCGACTGGATAAATGGCGTACAACCCGGGATTTTCCACAACGAGGTCGCGGTAGGTCACATGGTGGGCCCGGTGATTGACGACGCCGTTGCCAGTGTAATTGCGGATGTGAAAGCCTTCGATCAAGAAATGGTCGCCGGAGCCTTGGACGGCGTCGCTGAGTTTGTTCTGACCGTCGAGGATGGGCCGTTCCCCATTTACGTGGACTCCGATCAAGCTGATGCCGGCGTTGTCCACCATGACCGACTGATGATAGACGCCGGGAAACACTTCGATGCGATCGCCGTGGCGTGCGCGGTCAACGGCGGCTTGGATGGATTGACCGGGCTTAACGGTGAACGTTGCCGCATTGTCCCCCGTGACGCGTAGCGGCGGCGGCGCCGATGAATTCGTGGTTCGTCTAGTTGACTCAGTCGCCACGCGGGTCGGTGAGGTCCTCGGAGCGGTTGTGGGTTTGGATTTTACGGCCAAAACTGGCAGGGTTGATGGGACGGTCGTCGGCGCTTGGGGGAGCAGGGAGGTGTCGGTCAAGGCTTTAAGAAACGTGACGAGGTCGGCAGTTTCTTCAGTCGTGACTTCGAAGGTGCCGATCTTGTCGTCGATGGCGAATGGTTGATTTGGAAACTGGTGGCCGCCGCCCTTGGCGTAGAAACCAACCACTTCCTCAAGGGTCGCCAAGCTGCCGTTGTGCATGTAGGGGGCGGACAAAGCGATATTGCGCAGGGTGGGCACCTTGAACGCGCCTTCGGGCCCCTGGCCGGGAACTTTGGCGCGACCGAGGTCGACGGCCTGGCCGGGCAGGGCGGGCACCCCGACCACGCGGAAACTGCCATCGGAAAAATTCGGGGCCGCGTGGCATTCGAAACAGCGGGTCTTGAGCGAACGGAAAAGCTGCAGACCGCGTTTCTCGGAATCATTGAGCGCGTAAGCATCGCCGGCGGCGTAGCGGTCAAACTTGGAATTGAAGGAGAGAATCGTTCGTTCGAAGGAGGCGATGGCTTTGGTGATATTCCGAAAGGTGACCGCGGCTTCAGGATTCCCACCAAAGCTGGCCTGAAACAGACGGACATACTCCGGAAGGCGGAGGAGTTCCTGGACCAACTCGGCGGCGTTTTGGTTCATCTCGTGCGCATCCTGAATCGGGCCTTCGGCCTGTTGCTCCAAATCCTTGGCGCGGCCATCCCAGAACTGGCGCGGACTGTAAGCGGTGTTCCAGATTACTGGCGCCCCACGTGCCAGCACATCGCCGCCCAAACGTTCC
>JANOHH010001274.1:0-2696 GCA_031406395.1 Verrucomicrobiota bacterium
TCGATGCCGCGGTGCGCGCCGGCAAGCTGGTCGCCGGTAACGGCGTCGTCGTACGCGTCGAGTTTGTCAATACTCGCAGGCCCGCTACCTCGGTGACAAAGCGAGCGTGACGCTCACCGAAACCGTGCGCGGGTTTCGCCAACATCTCCCACGATTTCTGCCGCTGCCCCATCCCTCGCCGCGAAATCGGATCTGGCTCAAACGCAATCCGTGGTTCGAGACAGAGATGATTCCCGACTTGCGAACGCGTGTCGCGCGGCTTCTCCACCAGGGCCGCAAGACGCAGTTGCCCCTTTGAAATGCCCTTCAACTGAAATGTGAAAGCGATGGAAACCCCACACCCCATGAACATGCAGCGCCGTTTCGTCAGCATCAACGATCTGCCCATCGCCGGAGCCGAGCGGAAGTTCCGCTGGGAGTAACGAGTTAATTGGATTCCTTGAAAGCCGCCTTTCCAAACGCGACGCCCCCTTCCATAATCCGGCATCGACTGATCCCAAAATCGAAACAAGTAAAAAAGAAACATTATGCTGCGATTCAACCTTGAAGAGACTGCCGTGATACTCATCGACCATCAGGTTGGGACGAATACCTGGGCGGCCACGACTCCGCTGGCTTTGCTGCAACGGAACGTGATCATTCTGGCGAAGTTCGCGAAAGGCACGGGCATGCCCGTGGTCCTGACTTCGAGCCAGGAGACCAATGTCAATGTGCAAGGCCCGTTGATGCCGGAACTGCAACAAGCGGTTCCCGATGCCTTCGCCGCCCGCATCCAGCGCCAGGGCGTGGTCAACGCCTGGGATGACGAGGCTTTCGCCAATGCCTGCCGCCGGACTGGCCGGAGAAACTTTGTCATGGCTGGGGTGACCACGGACATTTGCATGGTCGCGCCCGCCATCAGCGCCCTGGAAGAAGGCTTCAACGTGCAAGTGGTCTGCGATGCGTGCGGTTCGACGAACCAGATTGCTGAGGAGATGTCGTGGCGCAGAATGGAGCGGGCCGGCGTTCGCCTCACCAGCACCGGTGCCATCGTGGCGGAACTCGTGAAGAATTGGGCATCGCCGGCGGGCGCAGTCGCATTTCCGTTGCTGACCTAGAACATGCACGGCGTGCACGATGTGATGACCGAAACCAAATACGGCAAGAGCCTGCTCAAGAAGTTCATGGCCTGAGCAGGACAAAGGCCCTCCGAGCCATGCCTGCATTCCGCAATAAGTGACTTTTCAAAAACCAACATTCCGAACACTTTCACAACGCCAAACTTAGTATGACCAAAGCAAAAGACCTCACTCAAGAACCCGCCCGCAGTCCCCGCGTCCGCATCGGCGGTTACGTCCTGCTCGCCCGCATGGCCGACAAGGGCCGCGCCACAATTAACGGCGCGGCCGGCGAATATCACTTCGACTGCCCGGTCGATAACCTGCTCTTTGGCTTCAAGGGCGTGACAGGCGCGGAGGTAAAGCCCTTGCTCGCGTCCGGTGCGAGTGACGACGAAATCGCCGCCTGGCTGGATACTCATGGCACGCCGAAGACGGCGGCAGAAATTACGGCCTGGGGGGATTCAATCGTGGCCAGCAGCCCTTACAACGACCCGGCAAAGCGGGAATGGTTCATCGGAGAATGTTTGCCTCTCGGATTGAAACCCGAAACCGCCACCTTCTGCGATTATCTGGAGGCGGATGATCGCGCCAGTTTCCCGAATCGCGGCCGTGGAAAAAGCTTTCTGCTTATTGGACTGGATCCTTTCCTCCTTGATTACTCGTCACCGGAGCTGGCCGCCTTTCCTGGAATGACTGCGGAAAAGGTCATGGCGGGACTCATCGGAGCGGAAGAAGGGATGAAGGCTCTGGGCTATGACGCGCATCATTGTCTCACCGACCTTGGCGAGACCGCGGAAGCCGTGGTCACCGCCCGACTTCAACAGCGACAGTTCGACTGCATCATGATTGGTGCGGGTGTCCGGACTGTTCAAAGCCATTTCATCCTGTTCGAGAAGTTGATCAACGCCGTGCACGAACACGCGCCGCATGCCAGGATATGCTTCAACACCAAGCCCTCCGACACGCTCGAAGCCTTGCAACGTTGGATTTAACGGCACATATCGCAACAACCCATGAAAACACCACGCATCCTCGCCTTTGGCGGCAGTCTCCGCCGTGATTCCTACAACCAAAAACTCGCCGCCATCGCCGCCGCCGGAGGTCGTGAAGCGGGCGCGGAAGTCACCGTGATTTCACTTCGCGATTTCGCGCTGCCCGTCTTCGATGAAGACCTCGAAGCCACGAGCGGAATGCCGGAGGCGGCAAAGCGACTCAAAGCCATCTTCCGCGAACACAATGGCCTCATCATCGCCTCGCCGGAATACAACAGCAGCATCACCGCCGCGCTGAAGAACGCGATTGATTGGGTCTCGCGTGGTGAGGCCGACGACGAACCAGCGCTCTCGGCACTCGCGGGCAAAACCGCCGTCGTCTGCTCGGCATCACCGGGAGGTCTCGGTGGCTTGCGTGGGCTCGTCCATTTACGAGCGATCCTCGGCAGCATCGGTATTACCGTCCTGCCGGACCAAATCGCCATCGGCAAAGCCTATGAAGCATTCACACCGGATGCCGCACTCGCGGATGAGAAGCAGCAGGCCCGCGTAAAAGCACTCGGCTCGAATCTCGCAAATCATTTGTCGAAGCTTCTGGCTTGAA
>JANOHH010001276.1:0-1702 GCA_031406395.1 Verrucomicrobiota bacterium
CCACCCAAATCATCAGTTTCACCTTGATCTTCCTGGCGATGGGAATTTCGCTCTACGCGTTTTATCAATTTCTGACGCACGCGAATCGCGTGTGGCATTTTCCGGTCCGGTTTACCGGCCGCGCGAGCGGGACCTACATCAGCCCGAACCATCTGGCTGGTTTCCTCGAAATGTTGCTCCCCTTGGCGTTGACGTACACGTTGGTTGGTCGGGGCCGAGCGGTGACAAAAATCTTTCTCGGCTACGCGGCGCTGACCATGATCGGCGGCATCGCGGTAACGGGTTCGCGCGGAAGTTGGGTGGCCTGCCTTCTGGCGTTGACGACCTTGTTCGCCGTCCTGTTATTTCAGCGCGCCCACCGACTGCCCGCCGGCTTGTTGTTGCTGGGGTTGATCCTTGGTGGCGCGTCGGCCGTGTCGCAAACCAGCCTGTTCCACGCCCGCATCAACCTGATGAAGGTGGGTAGTCGCGGGGACCTGGACGTGCGGCTGGTATTGTGGGAAACCGCGGTCCGCATGTGGCGCGACCACCCCTGGCTGGGCGTTGGACCGGGGCATTACGACCATCGGTATCGCGCCTATCGCCCAGCCTCGGTTCAGTTGCAGCCCGATTACGCCCACAGCGACTACCTCAACCTGCTGGCAGACTGGGGCCTCGTCGGCTCGGTGATCGTTCTGTGCGGGTTGATCTCGCTGGGGATCGGAATCCTAAAGGTCTGGAAACATGTGCGTCGAAGTGAGAACGAATTCGGTTTGAGCCTGAGCAACAAGTTCGCCTTCGTCCTCGGTGCGATCATCGCGCTGCTGGCGTTGCTCATCCACGCCACGGTGGATTTCAACCTGCAAATCCCGGCCAACGCCATTCTTGCCGTCACGCTGATGGCACTTTTGAGCAGCCACTGGCGGTTTGCGACCGAGCGGTACTGGTTTTCCGTTCAATTACCGAGCCGGCTCGTCGCCAGTGGTGCGCTCCTGGCCGCCGCGGTTTATCTCGGGCAACAGGAGGTCCGCCTTGGGCGCGAATGGGTCGAACTTGAACGCGCCGCCAGCGCGCCGGAACTGGCGCCGGAACGCGCCACCGCGCTGGCAAAAGCGGAGGCCATCGAGCCGAGGAATTTTGCCACCGCCTACCAGCTGGGCGAAATCTATCGCGTGAAAGCCTTCCAAGGAACGGGCGATTACGAGGAATTTAACGAGCGAGCCATCGCGGCGTATCGGCGGGGGATCAAGAACCAGCCCTTCGATGGCGATTACTACCTCGGCTGGGGCAAGTGCCTGGATTTCACCGGACGTCACGCCGCGGCGGAAACCGTTTTGCTAAAGGCGGACGAACTCGACCCGAACGGTTATTTCGTTGCCGCTCACGTCGGACGACATTACGTGGAGACTGCGGATTACGCGGCCGCGCGGCCCTGGCTGGAACGTTCGCTGCGGCTCTCCCAGACCAACGCCATCGCGGCAAGCTTTCTCAAGATCGCCAACGAGCGTTTGCTGGAATCCGCCACGCAACCATCGCTCCGTTCGCTGCTGGATCGGGTGCGCTGAACGGATCTGCAGTGTACTCCAATGAAATCTTTTCGCTGGCCGTCAAGCGGCTCGTAAAAATTGCTACCGCCGACCGCGCGGACGACGCCGGCAACCGTTCTGAAACCAGAGCCGCCACACCATCCACAAAGCCTCGCTCACAATGTGCCCCGCCATTT
>JANOHH010001300.1:0-1259 GCA_031406395.1 Verrucomicrobiota bacterium
GTCGGCGTCCCGATAACTCTCGGGAAGATAGCGGCGGTCGGAACAGGCCAGCACGGCGGCATGTTCCTGAAGCGCGAGCAATTCCGGGTCGAGGGGATCAATGAAGGAGTTCACCGCGTCTTCAAGGTCGGCCAGTTGCACGTCATCGTCGCGTTTGGCGAGCACGGCGCGTTCTTTCGAGCGTGTGAGTATGGCCTCAACGTCGCTGCCGGTCAGCGGGCGGTTGCCAAGGTGTTCGCGAATGTAAGTCTTGATCGCATCGGCGAGCGCAATTTTTTTGACCTTGGCGACGACCGTGAAAAGTTCGAGCACATCGTCCGGGCCTTGCGCCGGAAACAGCGGCACGCACAGGCCGAAACGGCCCTGACGCTTCATGTCAATGGCGAGCAAATCCGGACGGGAAGTCATCGCCACCCAAAGCTCGCGGCCCCGTAGCGTGGAATCGCCGATGTGCGCGGCGAACGCGGCGAACACCCGACTCGAGACGCCGCTGTCGCCGGAATCCATGTCGCGCGAGCCAAACACCGCGTCCGCTTCGTCCACAACCACAATGACCGGCCCGAGCGCGCGGACGGTCATCAGAATTCGCGCCTGCTGCCGTTCGGTGTCGCCCACCCATTTCGAGCGGAACTCGCCCAGTTCCATGACCGGCAGGCCGCACTCGCTGGCAAAACAATCCACGAGAAAGGATTTCCCGACACCGACGCGCCCGGGCAACAGCACGCCGCGTTCGAGCACATCGGTCTTGTTGTTCTTGATGAGCCAGGCCAGTTCGCGCAGCTTGGCCTTCGCCGCCGTGTGCGTGGCGACGCGATCCAGCGTAACGCCTGGCTTGGGATCCTTGAAACGCACCAACCCCTGGCAGAATTCCTCAATGAGCCGCTTCTTGCTGGCCGCCAGATGATCGGCGGTGATGCGGATGCCGTTGCGGATCGCCTCGGCGACGAAGTGTTGAAGCCGTAGAACATTCAAGCCCGCCGTGCGCGTCGCCAGTTCTGCGGGCGTGTAGTCGCTCCAATCGGAAAAGGGCTTTCCGTCGGCCAGCTTCTCGGCCCAGCCGGATTGCAGGAACCGTTGCCGCTCTTCGGCATCGGGCAACTCGATGCGCACTTGGGCCACATGCGGATTGCGCAGGAGGTCAGCGTGCAATTCGGTCGCCGATTCCGTGACCAGGAGCACGCCGACATCAATGCGCGACAGCTCCGGGGCCGAAGCCCATTTCAGGAAAGTGACCAGATTGATGCGCTCCTCGACGCTCG
>JANOHH010001323.1:0-9692 GCA_031406395.1 Verrucomicrobiota bacterium
GATAACCGCTGAAGCCGATGAAGCGCACCTTGCCCTGTTGCTGCGCCCGTCGCAGCGCGGGCAGGGTCTCGTCCACGATCTGCTGCATCCCGACGAACTCGATGTCGTGACACAGAGCGATGTCGAGATGATCCGTGCCGAGGCGGTGCAGGCTCACATCCACGCTCTCGGCCACGCGCCGGGCGCTGAAGTCGAAATGGTTCAGATCGTAACGACCGAGTTTGGTGCAGAGCGTGAAACGGTCGCGGGGCACGTCGCGCAGCGCGATGCCCAGCAACACTTCGCTCATACCGCGCCCGTAGAACGGCGAGGTGTCAATGAAGTTCAGCCCGCAGTCCAGCGCGACGCGGACGCTTTGCAGGGCTTCGTCCAGTTTCACGCGGCGAAATTCCTGCCCCAGCGACGACGCTCCGAAGCTCAGCGCGGGCAGCTTAAGTCCGGTTTTTCCCAGCCAACGAGTTTCCATATCTTTCCAAAAGCATGGGCGACGAAATCCGGTCCGGCAATCTTACAGTTTGTGCGCCGGCCTCAGGGCGTGGGCGGCGCGCCACTGTCAAATTTCTCCTTGAGCCGTTCGAACAGCACGCGCTGGTCGTCTTCGCTCAGGTCCGTCAGGTATTCCTTCACCAGCTCATTCGCCCGATACGTCTCCGCCCGCTTCACCGCCGCCGCGAACTCATCTTCGCTCTTCCAATACGCCTGGCCCGAATCAAACATCGCCCACGGCTTGGGCCGCATGTTCCCGTCCTTTTTGCGGTACTTCACGCCGTCCACCAGCGATGACTTGCCCACAAACCGCCAGGTCCGATCGAAGAAGGCGCGTTCCGCCCGCAGGTTTTCACCCACGTTTTCGTAGCGCACCCACAACGTAAAAGAAGCGGAAAACTGCCGTTCCCGCTTAGGATGATCACGGAACGTACCCATGTCATTCTCGGGGTTCCCGGTTCGCTGCGCGGCCTTGATGGAAACCTCAATCACGTTCGTGCCGCAAAGGATCGCGAGATCCGCCAGCCGGTTTTTCTCTCGCCCAGTCGTGCCGCGGTCAAAATGCTTTGCATTCAGTCCTGCGATGTTTTTCGGCAGTATCTCGCACAGGGCATCAATCGCGGTGTCCTCGAACTGCCGCCACACCGTCGTGTAACTGCCGTGAACGAAGTTGGTGCCCAGGCGCGCCGTGACTTCGGCGGCGATGGTGTCTTTGAGGGAATCGAGTTCGGCGGCGACCGCTTGCGCACTCAACTCCTCCGCCCGGGTCGCAAATGTGGAAACGACCAATAGCAGCGCGGTCAGGAGCCAGGGCCGTCGGTGCGAGAAAACTTTCACAGCAGTTCCTGCGGCACTGTTTCCAACGGGGAAATGTCCGCCAAAGACTTTCCTTCCGCGCCCCCACCGAGCTCGGCCAGCCGCTCGCCGGCAGGCCGGACGCGTGATTGAAAGCTCGCGGACGCCTTGTTGAACGCGTCGTTGGCCTTCTCCAAGCCGTCGCGGATGCGTTCAAAATGTTCCGTAAACGTCACTACTCGCGAAAAAAGCTCCCGCGCCGATTCGGCAATTTTCTGAGCGTTCTCCGTCTGTGCGTGTTGCTGCCAGCTCACGCTGACAGAGCGCAGCAGAGCGATCAGCGACGCCGGCGTGGCGAGCATGATGCGCTTGTTGGCCGCCCAGACAATCAAGTCATGATCGCCTTCGAGCGCCGCGCTGAACAGAGATTCCGCGGGCAGAAACAAAACCACATAGTCCAACGCGTTCGGGAACTGGCTTGGATAATCGCGGTCCGCCAACGCCTTGATCGTGGCCTTGAGTTTTCCCGCGTGTGCGGCGAGGGATTCAGCCCGCTTCGTGGGATCCGCCACTTCGAGCGCGCTGAGAAAATCCAACTCCGGCACTTTCGCGTCCACGATGATGAAACGGTCGCCTGGCAAACGGACGATGAGATCGGGCCGTTTGTCCGCGTCATCGCCGGATTTCTGCTCGGTGAAATCGCAATGGGCGCTCATGCCCGCCGCCTCGACGACGCGCCGCAACGTCTCCTCACCCCAACGTCCGCGCGCCTGGTTTGATTTCAGCACGGAACGGAATTGCGCCGTCTCCACCGCCAGCGACTGGCTGGAAGCAGCGAGCGCCGTGAGTTGTTCCTTCACTTTGCCGAGCGTATCGGCTTGGGCCGTCTCACTTTGCTGGAGGCGTTTTTGGTAAGTGTCCAACTGTTGCTTGAGCGGTTCGACCAAGCCTTTGATCGCCTCCTGGCGCTGCGCGAGATCCCCCTTGGCCGTTTCTTGAAACTTGCCGAAGCTTTGCTCGGCTAATCGCAGGAACTCCGGCGCGGTTTGTTTCAGCGCATCCGCACTCAATGCCTTGAAGGCCTCGCGTAAATCCACCAGCGCCTTAGCTTGCGATTCCCTGGCTTCCGCCAGCGCCCGCTCGTGCAAGGCGCGTTGATCGGCTAGCAGTTTTTCCGCACTTGCTTGATTGGCTTGCGCCGTGGCGAGTGAAGTTTTGACCGCCCCCGCCTCACTGCGCGTCTGGCTCAGTTCGATTTCGCGCTGGGCGAGTTGTTGCCGAAGTTCGTTTTCCAATCGCTGATCCGCAGGGGCGACCGTTTGCTTCGCGCGTGCCATCAACCAGCCGATGAGCAAGCCCAGAAGGCCGCCCAAGACGAAAACGATCAAAAGTTGAAATCCAAGCGGCATTGTTTTTTCCTCGTAGCAGCCGACGTAAGGAGGCTCTGGCTTTCCTCTGCCCTCTGGCCTCCGCCCTCCGATTTCTGAGTTCGAGCCTCCTTACGTCGGCTGCTACAAATTATCAAAAGTGGGCCACGACTTCGATCTCCACGTGTGCGCCTTTCGGCAGCGCGGCCACTTGAATCGTTGAACGGGCCGGGAAATCGCCGGTGAAATATTTGGCGTAAACCTCGTTCATGCCGGCGAAGTTCGCCAGATCGGTCAGAAACACGGTGGACTTCACGACGTTGGCAAACGTCAACTTCTGGTCGTCGAGAATCACCTTTACATTTTCCAGCACACGCTCCGTTTGCGCCTTGATGTCGCCGGCGATCAAATTGCCATCGGTCGGACTGATGGGAATTTGCCCGGCGCAAAACAGCAGATCCCCGACGCGCACGGCGTGGTTGTAGGGCCCGACGGCGGTGGGTGATTTCGCCGGTTTGATGATGGTTTTGACAGCCATATTGTTAGGGCAGATTGAACTGGAAGCGGTGAAGTGGTAGCAAGACTAAACGCCGTGGCAAGCGGCGCAGCGTTCAGCCCGGGCTAGCCGGGCCGACCCGCTCGGCGATCTGGTAGCGGATCATCCGCTTTTTCATCCAGCGCACGGCCAACAGGTCGCCGAAGGATTTGAAGAGCCGGTTCCACACGCCGTAATGCGCCTCGCCCGCCGTACGCGGGTGATGACTGATGGCGACTTCCGTGACGGTGAAACCTTCCATCTTGAAGAGCGTTGGCAGAAAGCGAAGCGCCCCGTTGAAGAACTTGATGTCCGCGATGCACGCGCGCTTGAAAGCCCGGTAACAACAGCCCGCGACGCTGATCGTTTCGCCGGAAAGCTCGTTCCGCACCCAGTTGGCGATCTTGGACGAGGCGATGCGAATGAAATTGTCGCCGTGGCTCCGGGCGGCGACGCGCGAACCGCAGGCGCAATCCGCGTTTTGCAACCCCGCCAGCAGTTTCGGTAAATCCGCAGGGTCATTCTGCATATCCGCGTCGAGCGTGACGATCACCTGCCCGCGCGCGGCTTTCATCCCGGCCCAGAGCGCCGCCGATTGCCCGCACTGGCGGGCGAACCGCTGGGCGCGCAAGCGTGGTTCGGTTGTCGCCATTTTTTGCAGCAAAGCCCAACTGCCGTCGCTGCTGGAATCGTCCGTAATGACAATCTCGAACGGTTGTCGCAACGGGTCCAGCGCCGCACAAATGGCCGCGACCAACGGTTGCAGGTTGTCCTGTTCGTTGTGGCAGGGTAATACGACGCTAATTTCGATGTCGGTGGCACTCATCTGGAATTCGCTCGGCGACATCTTGCCGCCGGGACTTTGCCGGGACAAGCGCGGATTCAGCTAAGACCGCGCCGCGGTGGCCCGTTGACGAGCGCACACTGAAAAACTTTCGCGCTTGTGTCGCCACGGCCACTGGATATTGTCGCCCCATGCGCCGCGCGCTCCCATTTCATGTGCTGATCGTTCTGCTGCTGGCGACGTTCCCCGTTGCTGCCGACACGGGTCGCGTTGCCAAAGTGCTGCCTCATTTCCTTGATTTGCAGGGCCGGTCCGCACTGTCGCCCAGCCTCTACGACCGCGACGCCTACCAGGCGCAACTGCGTCAGCATCCGGAGCAATGCTCCGGGATGCGTTTTGATATTTTGTGGCGGGCGCGCAGCCAGACCAACAAGGTGGCCAAGTTGCGCCTCGAGTTGCGCGGCACCGCGAAGGGCAACCTGCCCAGCCAGATCACCCTGGAAACCGAAGGGCGGATCACCGGTACAAGTCATTGGGCGAAGATCCCGTTGGCCGGGGAAAAATACAAAGCCTTCGGTGCAATCACCGCCTGGCGCGTGACTTTGTGGAGCGGCGAACAAATAATGATTGGTGAGCAAAAATCCTTTCTTTGGTAGCACGACGGCTCGCTTTCGCCTTCACCTAAGGACGGCAGCTTGATTCTTCCATCGACCTTCGCCATCCTCTCCGCAACATGAGTCTCCCCGAGCATCGCAAGGCCATTGACAAGCTGGACGCCCAAATCGTCCGCCTCCTCAATCAGCGCACCCGGCATGTGCTGGCCATCGGCGAAATCAAGCTCAAGGCCGGGGAGGAAATCTACGCGCCCCACCGTGAGCGCGCCGTGCTTCAACGCATCAGCCGGTTGAACGACGGCCCGATGACCGATGAGCAACTGGGCGCCGTTTATCGCGAGGTCATGTCCAGCGCGCTTGCGTTGGAGAAGTCGTTGACCATCGCCTACCTCGGGCCGGAAGCCACCTTCACGCATCAGGCAGCGATCCGGCGTTTTGGCTCGAGCCTGCGTTACGCCGCGCAAAAAACGATTGCAGATGTGTTCACCGAGGTGAGCAAAAACCGCGCGGACTATGGTGTCGTGCCCGTCGAGAATTCCACCGAAGGCGTCGTCACGCACACGCTCGACATGTTTGTGGATAGCGATCTGAAGATCGTTTCACAAATTATTTTGAAGGTGCAGCAATGCCTGATGAGTAATTCGCCGCGCACAAAACTCAAGAAGCTGTATGTCCATCCGCAGTCGCTCGCGCAGTGCCGCGGCTGGATTCAGAGCCATTTGCCCCGCGTTGAGCTCATCGAGACTTCCTCTAACGCGCGCTCGGCCGAACTGGCGGCAAAGGAGAAAGGCAGCGCCGCCATCGGGGGAATGCTGGCCGCCGAGAAATACGACCTGGATATTTTGGAGCAGGATATCCAGGACAACGCTGCCAACGCCACCCGCTTTCTCGTGCTGGGGCGACAGTGCAGTCCGCCCACGGGCGCGGACCGCACCAGTCTGATGGTCAGCATCAGCCACAAGGTCGGCGCGTTGCACCACGCGCTCGCGGCGTTCCGGCGTTATCGCATCAATCTCACCAAGATCGAATCCCGCCCCAGCAAACGGAAGGCGTGGGAATACTATTTCTTCATTGATTGCGACGGCCACGTCCAGGAAAGCAAAGTCGCCAAAGCCATCGAGCATCTGGGCCGCGAGTGCAGCTACGTCAAAGTCCTTGGATCGTATCCGAACGCGGAATGAGCTGACGGATGGGGCGCGCATTCGGAATAACACCGGCAGACTTCAACGGGTCCATTTTGCTGCTCCCGTTTGGAGTTCCGCCTTCAGGCGGCTCCGGCGGATTTCCACCCCGGGCCGCGTAAACGCGGAACTCCGAACGCCAGGCCGGCTCGTTTCGAGGACAAGTGTCAGGCTGTGCCCGACTTCCTATCAGCAAAAATCCCGGGCTTGCCCTACCTTTGTATTCCGGCTTTCATTTCACGGACATGAGCAGCCCCTCCGAGTCGAATCCTCCGGGCGATGACGCCATTCAAGCTTTGCGCGAAGCGTTGCGCGCCTCGCCGAACAACACTGCACTGCGCCTGCACTTTGCCGACACGTTGCTGGCCCACAGCCACGCCGGAGAGGCCGAGAAGGAATATCGCGCGGGTCTCGCCCACTCCCCGAACAGCCTGCCAATGAAGCTTGGCCTGGCGCGAGCGTTCTTTCACCAGGGCAAACAAAGCCACGCGCTCGTCATCCTCGAAGACCTCGTCAAGCAGCCGAACGCCCCGGCGCGCGCCTTTCTGCTGCATGCGAAATTGCTCGCCGGCATCGGCGAAATCGAACAGGCGGTCGCGGAATACAAACGCGCCATCGCCCTTGACCGCACGCTGGCGGACCCCGAATTCGCCGCCCGCCTCGGTATCGGTGCGAACGAAAAGGAGAGTGAAGTCGTCGAAGGCAAGGTGCGCGCCGCTTGGGGGGAAGAGGAGGATGCTCCGCCGGCGACCGCCATCGAGCGCCCCAAAATTACTTTCAAGGAAGTTGGGGGCATGGAGAAGGTGAAGGAGGAAATTCGCCTCAAGATCATTCATCCGCTCACGCATGCGGAACTTTACAAGGCTTACGGCAAACCCATCGGCGGCGGCATTTTGATGTATGGCCCGCCGGGCTGCGGCAAAACTTATCTCGCCCGCGCCACCGCCGGCGAGAGCAAGGCTGCATTCATTTCCGTGGGCATCAATGACGTGCTGGACATGTGGATCGGCAACAGCGAACGCAATCTACACAGCCTTTTCGAGCAGGCGCGCGAAAACAAACCGTGCGTCCTGTTCTTCGACGAGGTGGACGCGCTCGGCGCCAGCCGCAGCGACATGCGCCAGCACGCGGGCCGCCAGCTCATCAACCAGTTTCTCGCCGAGATGGACGGGGTGAAATCGTCCAACGACGGCGTCCTCATTCTCGCGGCCACCAATGCGCCGTGGCATCTCGATTCCGCGTTCCGCCGGCCAGGCCGGTTTGATCGCGTGCTCTTTGTCCCGCCGCCGGACGCCGCGGCGCGTGCGGCCATTCTCCGGCTGCAAGCGCGCGGCAAGCCGCTGGAAGAAATTGATTTCGATGCGCTCGGCAAAAAGGCCGAACACTTTTCCGGCGCGGACTTGAAAGCGGTGGTGGATGTGGCGGTGGAGCGCAAACTTCAGGAGGCCATGAAAGCCGGCTTGCCGAAACCACTCACGACAAAAGATTTTGCCGCCGCCATCGGCACCTTGAAGCCGACCACGAAAGAATGGTTCGCCACCGCCCGCAACTACGCACTCTACTCGAATCAGGGTGGAATCTATGACGACATCTTGCAGTATCTGAAGTTGTCATGAACCCCAACCTCGAACGCGCCCTGCTGCTCTTTCAACAATCCCGCCATGATCTCGCGGAGGCGGAACTGCGTCAGGCGCTCGCCCACGATCCGCAAGATGCCTACGCCCACGCTTTGCTTGCCTTGTGTCTGGCCGCGCGGGAGAAGTTTGACGACGCCATCGCCGAGGCGCGACAGGCGATTCATCTCGGGCCGGACTTTCCGTTCGCGCACTACGCCCACGCCCGCGTGCTTTACGATCGCAATCATTACCCGGAAGCCCGGGCGGCCATCGAGGAAGCCATCCGGCTCGACGCAACGGACGCGGATTATTTCTCATTGCTGGCCGCGCTCCACTTTGACGAGAAGCGCTGGCCGGACGCGTTGACGGCGGCGGAACAGGGATTGCAATTCGACTCCGAGCATGTCGGCTGCGCGAACCTGCGCGCCATGGCCATGGTCAAGCTGGGCCGGCGGGCCGAGGCGGGCGCAACCATTGACGCCGCGCTGGCGAAGAACCCGGATAACTCCCTCACGCACGCCAACCGGGGCTGGACGTTGCTGGAAAGCGGCGAATCCCGGAAGGCGCTCGAGCATTTCCGGGAAGCCCTCCGGCTCGATCCCGAGAACGAATGGGCGCGGCGCGGCATCATTGAGGCCCTCAAGGCGCGGAATTTCATTTATGCGGTGATGCTCAAATACTTTTTCTGGATGTCGAAACTGAGCAGCCGTGCGCAATGGGGCATTCTCCTCGGCGGCTACTTCGGCAGCCGGCTGCTCGGGACCATGGCAAAATCCAAGCCCGAGCTCGCGCCATGGGTGTTGCCGTTGCAAATTCTCTACATTGCCTTTGCCGTGCTGACGTGGACGGCGGACCCGCTGTTCAACCTGTTGCTGCGGCTGAACAAGTTTGGGCGGCTGGCGCTGTCGCGGGAGCAGATCGTGGCGTCCAATTTCATTGGCGCGAGCATTCTGCTGGCCTTGCTCGCCTTGGGCGGTTGCCTCGGGTTTGGTTTCGATGGCGGCTGGTTGATGGGCGCGCTGGTATTCGGTCTCCTGGTGCTGCCGTTGGCGGGCACGTTCAAATGCGTCAAGGGCTGGCCGCGCGTGACGATGGCGAGCTACACGGGGGTAATGGCAGCAGCGGGAATTCTCGCCGTGATCCTGCACTTCATTCCTGAGCCGGCCAAAGGCACGAAACTCGCGGGGTCGGCGTTTCTGGCGCTGTTCGTCCTGGGCGCGGTGGGCAGCGCCTGGGTGGCAAATATCTTGATCATGCAACGACCGAAGCGTTGAGAAATTTCCTAACGCGTCCCGGCACAATATTCTTCCCGCAAATGTTCCAACTGCCGACGCAAGGCTATTTGTTCCGTGCGGAGCCGGCGCAGTTCTTTTGGACGCACGAGCATTTTGAGTTCCTGCCACCACGCCCGACCGGTGTGCCGCACTCGCCAGGAATAGTGCAAGGCCGCAATTCCGCAGAGCGGCATCAAGCCCGTCCAAAGCCACGCCAGCCAGACGTGCGTCTTTGACGCCAGCAACCACCAAACGGCCCCATACCAGATTCCGTAAAGCGGCAGACCGATCATCAGGCGGTTTTGCGCAATGGTCGCGCGCCCGGGATGTTTCACCAGTTTGACGATGCCGCGCGTGATGGCGAACGGGACGAGGTGATGCACCGCGCCCGCCATGGCTGGTCCGAGTCCGAGTAGCAACCCCATCGTTGCCTTGAGCAAATGCGCGGTCGCGCGTCCGCTGCCTTCCGATAAAATTGGCGAGTTCATCGTCAAGCCCGCGCTGGCGAGTTGCACCCGATATTTCTCAATGGCCGCCCCGGTCGCTTCCGCGCGCGGCCGGTCGGTTGCCAGCCAGTGATTCATGGCATCCGCAAAACGTTTTCGCTGGTGGAGGGCGGCGATGGGATCGCGCGCCTCGTCTCCTGCGGCCGGCAGCAATACTTCGAGTTCGGGTAGAAATGGCTGCCAACGCTCCTCGTTCAAATGGATGACGACCTGCTTGAGCCGCCGATCAATTTCCTCCGTGAGACTGCGGATGGCCGGGCGTTCCTCCTCGCTGCGCGCTCCCAGCCACGCCTTCGCGTCCAGCGGTTCGCCCACACGCACCCAGATGGCGCTGCGGAAGCTTTCCTTGCGTGCGTAGTTCAACCCCAGCGGCACAATCATCACCCCGGCACCACTCTGCACCGCCGGCCAGGCAATGCGGGCGGCGCCGGTGCGGACCTGCTCCAGGCCTTCGCGATCGTGCGTTTTGCCCTCGGGAAAAATCCCCACCGCCTCGCCGAGCCCCAGATACTGCGCGCCCACGTCGAGCGTTTC
>JANOHH010001324.1:0-1652 GCA_031406395.1 Verrucomicrobiota bacterium
CGAAGGTGAACGACAAGTTCACCATGATCCGCTCGATGAGTTACACGCCCAACGGCTTGTTCAATCACACGGCCGCCATTTATCAGATCATGACCGGTTACACGACCGACAAGGTCAGTCCCTCCGGCCAGCTCGAACCGCCCGACGCAAAGGATTTTCCCAATTTTGGCTCCCAGATCGTCCGGCTGCATCCATTGACAGAACCGATGTTGCCGTTCGTGATGCTCCCCCGCCCGCTGCAGGAATCCAATGTGGTCGGCAAAGGCGGCAGCGCTGGTTTCCTTGGCAAGGCTTACGATCCGTACACCCTTTTTCCGGAAGGCGACGACATGGACATGAGCAAAATGGACCGCATCCGCACCGACGACTTGAAGTTGCCGCCCGAGGTTTTTGCGCTGCGCCTCCAACGCCGCGCCCGCCTCCGCGACGCCATTGATCAAGCCATGCCGGACATTGACAAGGCCGTCGCCAACTACAACCTCGATGACTATTACCAACGCGCGCTGAGCCTCATCGTTTCCGGACGCGCTCGCAAAGCGTTCGACCTCACTCAGGAGTCCGAGAAAATGCGCGACCGCTACGGGCGGAACACCTTTGGCCAAAGCTGCCTGCTCGCCCGCCGACTGGTGGAAGCCGGCACGCGGGTCGTGGAAGTGATCTGGCCTAAAGTTGCCAATTCGGACAACCATTCCTGGGACCACCATGTGGAGCTGACCAAGCGCATGAAAGATCAGTCAGGGCCGATGCTCGACCGGGGGCTGGCGGCGTTTATCGCGGACATGGACGAGCGCGGGTTGCTCAAGGACACGCTGGTTGTAGCGATCGGAGAATTTGGTCGCAGTCCGCAAAAAGGCATTAGCACCTCCGGCAATTCCAACAGCGCCGATGGGCGTGACCACTGGCCTTACTGCTACACCTCAGTCGTGGCCGGAGCCGGCATCAAACGTGGCTACGTTCACGGCAAATCGGACAAGACCGGCAGCAGTCCGGCGGAAGAGCCCGTCCACCCGACCGAACTACTCGCCACGATGTATCACGCTTTCGGCATTGATCCGGAAACGATCGTTTACAACCACCTGAATCAACCACGCGAGTTGGTGAAGGCCAAGGCGGTGACCAAACTTTTTGCCTGAATTCAGTTTCACCGTGCTGAATCAAGCGGACCGCCTTCGTTACCAAGCCGGGCGCGCGGAGATGCAGCGATTGCTGGCTCCACGCGATGTGAACTTGGGCCAGCCCGGCGCCGCCAAGCTCGAGCTCCTTCGGTCGCTCACGGCTTCGCAATGGGCAGTACCCGCACCGTCAGCGCCGACGCAGAATGGCTGGTGTGGTAGACCCGTTGAGTGGCTTTGCGGAAATCCTCCGGCCTCGCCGTCGCGATGTCCACGAAGGTCTGCGGATTGCGGTCCACCAGTGGAAACCACGAGCTTTGCACATGCACCATTACCCGGTGACCGCGGCGAAACGTGTGGCAGACATCGGGCATCGTGAACTCGATCTTCGTCACTTTGCCCGGGGTCATCGCCTCGGGCTTTTCAAAGCTGTTCCGGAACCGCGAGCGCATGACGTCGCCGCGCACGAGTTGCTGGTAACCGCCCATGACGACATAGGCGGGATTCGGATCCGGATTCGGAAAATCGGCATCGTAAACG
>JANOHH010001340.1:0-9726 GCA_031406395.1 Verrucomicrobiota bacterium
ACGCTGCCGGACCCGCTGGGTATTTGCCCTCATAACCAGTTGTTGTGGCGGGTTGGTTTATGCGCACGATGTGGGCTTGAGCACCGCCACCTGGCAATGGAACACAAACCAGCTGGCCGGGACGCTAACTTTCGCCGTCCGCGAAACCGAGCAAATCGTGCCGCTCGACCGGAACCGGGACGGCCGTGTTTCGCCGGACGAATTCACCTTGGGCCACGATGTCCTGGCCGCTGCCATTGCCACCAACTGCCAGGTCCGCTTCGACGGCGTGCCCGTCGAGCCGGGCGAGATTCGCTGTCAACTTGATAGCAGCAACAACGTGGACGTAACGCTGAGTTTTCCGAATCCCCAGTTCAGAGAACTGACACTCGATTTTCCCGTCATTCGCTTGCTCACGCCCGGCCACCGGATGTTTTTCTCGTTGCTCGACCCGACGGGGCTGACCATCGCCGAACGGTTGTTGAGCCGGAACTCAACGCTCGTCGTGGTCCAATTCGACACGGCGGCGGCGACCACGACGCCTTCCCCTGCTACCCTGCCTTCCTTCGCGGGCTTCCTGAAACTGGGCGTGGAGCACATCCTGACCGGCTACGATCATTTGCTGTTCCTGTTCGCGCTGCTCATCGTCACGCGGAATTTCATGTCGGCGCTCCAAGTCATCACCTGCTTCACCGTGGCCCATTCCATCACGCTCGGCGTTGCGGCGTTTGATCTGGTGCAGGTTTCCAGCCGCATCGTCGAACCGCTCATCGCGGTGACGATCATCTATGTGGGGGTGGAAAACATCTGGAAACACGGCGACCCGCACGGGCGCTGGCTGCTGACCTTCGCGTTTGGGTTGATTCACGGCTTTGGCTTCGCGTCGGTGTTGCGCGAAATGGGCGTCGGCACGCAGGCCGGCGGAGTGGTGATGCCGCTGCTGGCGTTCAACCTCGGGGTTGAGCTGGGGCAAATCGCGGTGGCCGCCATCGTGCTGCCGCTGATTTGGAAGCTCCGAACCACACCAGTATTCGTGCAACGCTGGGTGCCGGCGTGCTCCGTCATCGTGGCATTGGCGGGCGCCTACTGGTTCGTCCAGCGGGTCTGGTTTTGATCGGAGCGCCGAGCATGGCTCGGCTCGTCCAGAAAATCACCATTCTCGCCAGGCAATGCTTGGCGCTCCAATCCCCTACCGCGCCTGGCGCACGCGCACGGTGAATTTCTTCGCCAGCGCATTCAGCGAAACAAACTTCACCTGCTCGGTGGCGTTCTCCGTCAGGATGAGGGCTTGGAACGGAGCTTCGTCGGTCGCCACGCCCGCGGCGTCTTTGAAAACACAATCAACCTGCACCTCGAGCCGCCGGTTTTCGCGATTGCGCAACCCCACAACGACTTCGAGACGGCCATCTTCCAAGGTGCGCTGCGCATACGTCGCCATGGTCACGGAATATTGCACGCCGGGATCCAGCAGGATGAGGGCTTCGGTGTTTTCGTAGGCCGGAGTTTTGGACTGCTGCGGCAGATACGGGCCTTTGTCATACGTGCTCGAGCAGCCGACGAAAAACAGCACGGCGGCGATGGGGAGGATTTGTACAATGGTCTTTTTCATAATTAGGATGCGGTTGAATTGTTGCTGCGGGAGAAGAACAGAATCATGGCTGACCGAAGGATGCGAAGCTCACGCCGCATCGTTCGGTCAGTCATCATGCTGGCGCTTTGGTTTTGTGACTCGGTGCTCATTGCTTCTGCGGTGTGGTGGAAGTGTCGCTGACAAAAACCACTTTGTCACGGTCTGCGGCGATGGTGACGGTCAGGGTTTTCGTCAACTTGGTGTCCGCCCGACCGGCGGCGTCGAGGAATTCCACCGTCACGACGGGTTCGCCCGGCGGCAATTGCACCGCGGCGAAGCTGATGAACTGCGGCAGATTGTCCCAGGTGCGGGTGTCGGCCTCCGGCGTGGTGGCGGCGGAAATCCCCTTGCTGATCAGCCCGGCGAGCGCGATGCCGAGGCCAACGTTCTGCGTCGTGCGATTATTGCTGGCCGCCGCGGTGGCCAGTCCGCCGATCAAAGCCACGTCGCCGGCCGTGCCGGTGGCTGACTTGAACGCGGCTTTCTTGCCGAGCACATGATCCATGACGCGCCCGCCGCGCGTTGTGGCCTGGAAATTCACGTCGTCGCAGGGCGCGACCGCCAGATCAATGGCGCCGGTCTTGATGCGCGCGGAAACCAGCGGTGAGCTGCGCGTGCGAATCCGCAACTCCTGATCATATTCCCCCGTGGCATATTTGAGCGGCCCCGGACCGAACTCGACGATGAACAGGACATTCGCCTTCAGGTTGTAGTCCGGCAGGTTGATGTTCTTTGCATTGGCCCGGGCGCGCTTCAAGGCGTCCGCGCCGTCGTTGCCGAGCTTCGTACTGGCGAGCCCATCGAGATATTCCGGCAACACCCAGTCGCCGGCATAATCTTCGTTCTCGGCGTCGCTGTCCTCGAACTCCGCACTGCGGAAACAGGCGCGGGCGTTGTCCGGTTCGCCGTCCATCCAGTAAATCACGCCGCGATAGAAATAAGCCATCGCGCGCTCATACGGCTCGCCGATGAAAGTCTTGCGGGCTTCGCGCGAAAAATAACCGCGCGCCTTGCGCGCCTCGGCGTCCTTGCCATAAACGCCGCCGAGCGTGAGCAGCGCGTCATCGAGCAGCGGCTTGGCGACGTCAAACTGGCCCTGGCGCATGGCGGCGGCGGCGGTGCGGTATTGCCAGAGGACTTTGTCCTTGGGCGGACCGTCGGCGATCATGTTCGGCCCGTCCACCATGATGTTGCCGGTCATGGCGACCTGATGCTTCGGCGTCGTGGCACAGCCGGAGAGCAGCAGGAACGCACCGAACAGAAGCAAATTCAACGCAAAGGCGCAAAGGCGCAAAGGCGCTAGAGGAGCAAGGGCTTCAACTTGCTGATTTGCTTTTATGCCAACCCTCATAATCAAAAAACTTGTGCTCATCCTGCTTTGCGCCTGATCGAATTTCTGCCAGCGACCAGCAATGTTTTGAGTATTCGTCCCGTGCCACGCCGTGAAACGTAGCAAGAAGGCACTCAGCGAGCGCTTGAACTTCAATGTCGCCGGGAACACGACCAGAGACATTTGCGATGACTGTCACTGCCGGCTTCTCTCCCAAAGCCATTTTCAACAGCTGCAGTTCGGCCGATTCAAGCTCACTTTCGTAATCCTCGTAAAACTCAATGTAAAGTGACGGTTGAGATGCCCCGCGTGGATAGAGCCAACGGTCGCCATCCTCTGGTTGCGCAAATTGCGTCAAGCGTGCTCGCACTGCATCTCGCGTGGTATTCACCAGGTGAATTACGACGGAGCGCATTCGGTAAACGTTGATTCTGCCTTACCGATACGCCGCGTCTTCGAGCCCCTGTTTTTTAATTTCCGCCGAGTCTTCCCAGACAATAGCGCTGGTGCGCGCGTCAATCAGTTGAAACGCATAGAGGATGTAATCGCTTGTGCCTGCTTTCGTCCGCGTGGAGAGGCCTTGCAACGTGCCGGTCAGAAAATAATTCGCCCCCAGGAATTCCTGCTTCGCCGGATCGCTGCTCGCCGTCACCGCACCTTCCCGTTTGAGGTTGCGTTCCTTTTCCAGCGCCGCCATGCGGTCGCGCGCCAGGAACGTCACCTTGCCCGCCGACTTCGAGTTGAGCTGCGTGCGGATTCGGGTGAGGAAGATGTCCTTGTTGATCGGGAAACGCGTCTGGTTGTCCACCGGGTCGAGCACGATGATCGGCGGCGTGGGCGCGTTGGCAATCTGCGGGATGCCTAGGATGCTGCGCGCCATCTTGTCGGTCACGGCCACGAGGTCCTGCGATTCGACGCCCGTGCCGGCGACGAAGCCCTGTTCGTCCGCATTCATGCGCGTGACGCCGATGCCGGAAGGATTTTTGACGCCGCTGGAGGCGCAACCCGCGACGAGCGCGGCGAGGGTGAGGGGGAGGAACAGTTTGGTGATGGTTGATTTCATATTGATTGAGTTTGACCGCAAAAGAATCTTAACCACGAAATACACTAAACACACGAAAAGGAAACTCGGAAAATATCCGCAGACTGTCATTCAATACAGACACTTATTTGGGAAACCTCTTTCGTGTGGTTCGTCCATTTCGTGGTCAATCGTTTGCTCAGAACGTCGGCGCATCCGGCACGCGCGGGGCGTCAGCAATCTGCGGCCGCGTCGTCCAGTGGTAGGTCGAAGTGGCCACGGCCTGCGAGGTGATCTGGGCTGGTGAGTCTTGAGTTTGAGGTCTTGAGTCTTGGTGCGTCTCAGTCGCGCTCACTGGTTGCGGTGTAGTTTGAGCCACCACCAGCTTTTGCTCCTGATTCTTCGCTGCGATCTGGGCGACGCTCCCGAGAACCAACCCAGCTGCCGCACCGATGGCTGCTCCTTTACCCGCCTGGTCGTTGCCCGCACCAATCAAAGCCCCCGAGGCCGCACCGAGCAACGTTCCGCCCACGGCGTAGTTCGGACGATTGGGCTGATAATAATAGCCGGGCGCGGTGTAGGCGTTGGGCGCATAATACGTGTAGGTCGATCCGTAACCATAGCCAGTCACGACCGTCGGCGCTGACGTGTAGACAACGGGTTGCTCGGCGTACGCGGTGCGTTGATTTGCCTCCCCGACGAGCGCGCCCGCCAGCAGTCCGATGCCCGCACCAATGGCCGCGCCCTGGCCGGAAAATGTATTGTAGGAACCGCAGCCGTAAGAATAACTGCTGCCCCCGACGGCCCCGCCAATCAACGCCCCCATCGCTGCGCCGGAGAAGGCCTCCGGACTGAACAACTGCGCCCGCGCCGGGAGCAGCGCGGCACTCAGCAAACAGGTCAAAAGTAGCTTTTTCATAATGCCAGTGTGTTCGACGACCGAAGGCGGTCTTTATTCGCTAGGAGAACCTAGCACGGGAGATGGGGCGCGTAAATAGCCAGGGAGTTTCCGTCACCAGCTCTGGACGTTTCACCCTTGGCCGACCCAGGCCAGGGACGCATGCTGCTTGCAATGCGTGGCTTGGAGCTGTTTCCGCCAATTAGCACGAGCCGGTCCAGGCAGCGACATCGCCCGCAGAAAAAGCCGCTGCTGGAAACTGCCACTGACCTTTTAGTTGCATGACCTCCGAACCTCATCGCCAGTGCGATGCTCGCGAGGCCCGGGCGCAAACCGTTGGAGACTGGAAACGTGACCAGCTTTGAATCCAGAAATGCGTTCGGATTGCTTTTACGATTGCGCCCAGCCTACGATTCATCGGAAAGTGATCGCGCGACCCAATGATTTTCCTTTGTGCAAAACTCAAGCGTTGTTTTTACCGCCGCCGGAGAGCAGCACCCCACCTCCGGCGCGGTCGGTCGAGCGTCACTGGGTTTCATTCCTAATCGCCAGGAGATTTTAATCCCACCCCAGGAAGAAATGTGAACAAAGCGACCGGATTTCTGAACCAGACGCTCGTGCCGGTTCTGACGGCCCTGAGTGAGAACACCTACCTGTCCGCCATCCGGGCGGGGATGGTGTCGGTCGTGCCACTGACGATCATCGGGGGGCTGTTTACGATTGTGACCTTCCTGCCGATTACCGGGTGGGACAAAGTAATCGCCCCGTATCTCCAACTGTTGCAAATCCCGGTGACCGCAACCTTCGGCATGCTGGGCGTATTTGTGTGCTTCGCTGTCAGCTACGACCTCGGGAAACAACTCAAGCAGGAAGCCGTCGTGAGCGCGTCCATGGCCACCGCCATCTTCCTGATGATCGCGCTCAAGCTGGAGGACCAAACCCTGATCACGGAAAACCTTGGCTCCAAAGGGATGTTCACCGCGATCATCGTCGCCCTCGTCTCCGTTCGCGTTCAGAAGTTTTTCACCGACAAAAATCTGGTCATCAAGATGCCGGCCAATGTGCCCTCCGTCGTTTATGAATCATTTTTGTCGCTGGTTCCCCTCTGTTTCCTCGTCGTGGTCTTCTGGTTAATCCGCTTTGTGGCGGGAGTGGATATTGATCACATCGTGCAAAGCGCTTTCAAGCCGCTGGTGTTTGCGCTAAATACGCTGCCGGGCATTCTGGTGTATGCCTTCCTCGTCACCCTGCTTTGGTCGGTCGGCATCAATGGCGACAACGCGGTGGACGCGATCGTGGCGCCCATTTTTCTCCAGTATCTTGCGGCCAATGTCGCCGCGACGGCGGCCAATGAGCCGGTGCCGTATATTACCGCGCTCGGTTTTTTTACCACCTTTGTAAACGTTGGTGGAACTGGAGCGACCATTGCGCTGGCGCTCGTCTTGTGGAATTCCAAAGAGCCGGGCTACCGAAAAGTCAGCCGCCTCTCGCTGCCGACCCAGATTTTCCAGATCAATGAACCCATTTTCTTTGGGCTGCCGATCGTGCTCAATCCCATCTTCATGGCGCCGTACATTCTCAACGCGCTGATCCTCACTTCGGGCAGTTATCTGCTCATGCACTGGCATCTGATCAACAAGCCTTTCGTCAACGTTCCCTGGACCACCCCCCCGATCATCGGCCACTACCTGGTCTCCGGCGGGGACTGGCGCGCTGCCGTCTGGGGCGCCGTTTCCATCGTGATCGCAATGGCGGTCTACTACCCCTTTGCCAAAGCTGCCGAGCGGCAGCGGCTGGCTGCGGAAGCGGCGGGTGCGGCTCACGAATAAGCACAGGATGAACTGTTGGGGGCTTTCGCCCTTTGGACAAAAGTAATTTTTCTTTGCAGCGTTGGCGACAAGCTATACTTTTGAACCGTCAGTTACCGCAGTTCTGGTAAGCGGGTGAGTCTATTTTTTGAAACTGAGGCGTCCCTTGCGAATGACGAAGCACTTTCGAAATCAGGCGAAAGTTTCTTTTCGGACCGGTAAGCCAATGTAGCTCAGTGGTAGAGCAACGGTTTCGTAAACCGTAGGTCGTCGGTTCAATCCCGACCATTGGCTCCACTTTGACAGTAAAGCACTTGCAGCCATATTGAATGGTGCGTTTTCGTGTTCTAAGTTGACTTAGTGCAACATCAGTGCAACACTGTGGGGCATGAAAACGACGCGAACGCGCAAAGAGGAAAAGCCACACAAAGCATTTCACATCGCAACCGTTGGCCGGGAGCGTGTCCCTGTTTACAAACGCACCGCGCCAAATGGCAGCCCGTGCTACATGGTTGTCAACTATTCGACCGGCAAAAGGCGATTCGACAGCTACGCCGACGCAGAACTTGCTATTGAGGCGGCGGGCAAGCTCGCCCGGCAAATGAGCGAACGGCAAGTCGTGGCAGCTGCGATGACAAACGATCAAGCCGCCGATTATGGCAACGCTGTCGTGAAGTTGAAGCCGTTCAACGTCGGGTTGGTGTCAGCCGCCGATACCTTGGCCGAATGCTTGAAACTGGTTGGCGGACTGGCAGACCTACACGCGGCTTGCCGCTTCTACCAGACCCGCCACAAGCGCACCGTTGCCAAGCTCGTTGCCGACGTTGTGACCGAATTGCTGACGGTGAAGGCGGCACGCGGGGCGAGCGAGCGCTACCTGCAAGACTTGCGTTCGCGCTTGGGACAATTCTCCAAGGCGAATCCGGGACGGAACATCGGCGACGTGACGACCAGCGACGTGCAAGGGTGGTTGGACGCGCAGAAGAAACTTTCCCCGCAATCGCACGTCAATCTTCGCCGCGTACTTCACCTGCTGTTCAAGTTCGCCAAAGCTCGGGGCTATGCCAGCGACAATCAGGTGGACGGCTGCGAGCGCGTCAAGGTTCGCAATGGAGGCACTTGCGAAATATTCACGCCGCAAGAAATTGCGCGATTGCTGGCAGCCGCGACGCCGGACTTCCTGCCAGCGCTCGCTATCGGCGCGTTTGCCGGGCTCCGCAGCGCAGAGCTTGAACGGCTGACTTGGGCGGATGTTGACCTCGCCGGGCGGCACGTCGTTGTCAGTGCGGGCAACGCCAAGACCGCGTCGCGCAGAATTGTACCAATGGCAGACAACCTTTGCGCGTGGCTGAAACCTTACGCGGGACGAAAGGGCAACGTCTGGCAGGGGACGCATGACGACTTTTACGACGCGCAAAAAGCGACGGCTGCCGCAACCGCCGTTGAAGCGGACGCAGAAAAGGGCATTGCCGCGAAAGCGGCGGTGAAGTGGAAAGCGAACGCTTTGCGTCATTCCTTCGCCAGCTATCGCTTCGCGCAGATTGGTGACGCCGGGCGCGTGGCGGGCGAGTGCGGTAACAGTGCCGCCGTGATTCATAAACACTACCGCGAGCTAGTGAAGCCTGCTGACGCGGTGAAATGGTTCGCCGTGTCACCGTCCCAACCCGCGAACATCTTGACCCTGCCAGCCGCAACTGCAAACGCCTGACGCCATGAAAACCAAACCAACCGCAGCCACGAAATCAAAACCGGCGAAACCCGGTTTGATGCTCACCAAGAAGCCGGACGAGGATTGGGCTGCGTTCAAGCAACGAGTCATCGGCAGTTTCCAAAAGGCGAACTTGGTAAAACCCAGCGACTCGCCGGACACCGCAACTCCATCTCACGACAAACCGCGCATGAAGATCGAACTGCAATCCCACGACGGAAATGGAAATTGGACGCCTCAATGCCAACTTGTAACTGACGATACCGACCGCGTTGTCCTTGTCAGCGGCGATGCAAGCCTTGCGGAGGTTCTTCTCCGCGAGTTCTACAACCCGGACGTGGACCGGAAAGACTCGCCCGGTGAAGGCGATTTGTTCCTGAACACGCTGCTCACCTATCAAGGCAACTTCTATAGCCGTTGGGTGGAGGTCGTCTGAACCGTTAATGAGCAACGCGCATGAAAACGAAACCAACTGCCGCCATGCAATCCAAAAGCAACCGTAACAAATCCGGACGCAAGAAATTCAGTGAGTTCAAGCAACTCGGACCCGACAAGACCGTTCAGGAAAATCTCGCTATTGCTTCGATGGGCGAGTTTGCCAAAAGCACCAGCGATCAAGAAATTTTCCAGTTGGTTGCTCGCTGGAATTTCCACGCTCCCGACTTCACAGCGGCGGCGAGCGCCCGCAAAGGGACGCGGCTGGCTCGGCAGCTTCGGCGTGAACAACTTCGGCGCGGATTGCTTGTGGGCAGACTGGTGGCAATCATCGGCCCCGCGCTTGAAAAGTTGGATGCGAAACCGTTTGAGCGTTTCGGCAAGGCGGTTGAACTGGCAAAAAACCTAAACCGAAATGGCGCGTTACTGCGTGATACGCATGAAGTCTTGCGCGTCGTGGATGCGCTGGACTTGGAACTAGGCAGCAAAATAATCCAGACCGTCAAATCGTCAAACTTCACAGCGCTACTGCGGCGGAAGATTAACACGCGCCAGTTCGCCCGCATCAAAAAGCAAATCGGCCTTCACTTCAAGTCCGGCAGACCGAAAGGGTGACAATTCTGGTTTAAGAGCGTCCCTGTTTTGGTTGCGCGTGGTGCGGCATCGTCATGCCGTGAAAGAAACTAACCTGACTTCCTGAAGAAATGAAACAAAACATCAACTTTGCTGGTGTTTTGCCAAAATGTGTAGCAAGTAATACTGTGATTTATGTTAAAATATATCTTTACTCTTATGCCGTATAACAACTATGCTGTAGCCCATGTTCGTGCAAGCCACCACGTCCGCCCGTAAATCCAAAGATCGACGGGGGTCATGGCCGGCATCAGCAATTCTTGCGCGCCGGCGCGGTTCATCTC
>JANOHH010001344.1:0-2526 GCA_031406395.1 Verrucomicrobiota bacterium
GGTTTGAGGAAGACGTTCGTGATGTTCGTTAGGATCTCGGCGTTGGTGTAGCCGGGGGTCGTGCTGAGTTTTTTCCACTCCGGATCACCAACGAACGTCGCCCAGTTTTTATCACGCGCGGCCATGTCATCGAACACGAGCATATAGGCCAGGTTGGGCAGCTTCGTGCCAACGAGCGTCTCGCCGAAGAACACCGGCTGCAAGCCGGTGCGGCGAAAGATCGCGATTTCGCCGACGTTGAACATCTCCACCTTCTTCTTGTTCGCCTTGCGGCTGTGCGCTTCGTAAGTGCGCAGTTCAAAGAGACGCGGCTTTTTTTCGGCGACCTGGCCGGGCACTTCCAGTTTCGGGAGGCCGGTGAACGCCAGCAGCAGCGAACTTTCCTTGCGAATGTACGCGGGGTCGGTGGGCGGCACGTTGGCAAAGTCCGCCTTAAGCACCTCCGGGTCAGCCTCAAACCTCTCGTGAGCCGTCGCCATCGCCGCCATTGATTTGAAGGGCAGCAGCACGTATTTCGTCGGTGCGTCCGGGCCGATCGCCAGATCGAAGACGCCGACCGGGTTCACGCCCGCGCGATTCCAGGCAGGGAGCGCGACGTCCCGATAAAACTCATCGAAGCGCTTGAGCATCGAGCCCTGGCGCAGGTGGTAGAGCCGAAGCTCGTAGAATTCGCGTGCGGAGTTGGATTCAGTTTCGGCGGCGGAAGCTGCGAACGTGGAGCTCATAGCCGCGACACTGGTGAGGGCCACGGAGGATTTCAAGAAATCTCGTCGTTTCATTTGCGAAACTGTGCCAACCGCGCGGCTCGTTGGCAACCATGAGAAACATCCGACTGTCGGGTGGTCCCATCCTGCCGCGCCTGCGCCTGCGAGTAAACCGTGTGGCGGCCAACCCGCCATGTCAGTTCTAGCGTTGTCGCCCGCCCAGTAGGCTAACGCCAGACGCCGGTAAATCGAAATGAACCTGCCCCCAGAATTTTGCGTGGCCCGCCGCGCTAACGGGCGGACAGTTCATCCAGTTTCGCGCGCGCCTTGCCACTCGCGATAGTCTCCGATGCCATCTCCCAACCTTCGCCAATGGATCGGGCGTGGCCCGCCACGAACAGCGCCGCGCCCGCATTCAGCAAGACTGCGTCGCATTTCGGCCCGCGGTCGTGGCCGAGTAAAATCCGGCGAATGATCTCCGCGTTGGCGTCGCGATCGCCGCCGACAAGATCGTCCAGGGTGACCGGCTGCAACGGAAACTGATGCGGATCAAGCGTCGAAGTTGCAAACCCGTGTTCCTGATAAAACTCCGCGATTGTGTTGTCGCCCAGCGTCGAAAGTTCGTCGAGACTTTGGACTTCAGACTCAAGACTGGAGACTTTTCCGCAAACGACCATGGCCCGTCGCACGCCAAGCGACTGCAGCACACGTGCGATGGGTTCACACAGTTCCGGGCGAGGCACGCCCATAAGTTGGGCGGTGGGCCGGACGGGGTTTAGCAGCGGGCCGAGGAAGTTAAAGACCGTGCGCTGGCCGCGCTCCGCGCAGAGCTTCCGTGCGGGCGCGATGTGTTTGAATGCGGGATGATAATGGGGGGCAAAGAAGAACGCGAAGCCATGCTCGCGCAACGACTGCGCCGCCTCAGCGGGGGACAGATCAGTGCGAACGCCCAGAGCCTCCAGCACGTCCGCACTGCCGGTTTTTGAGGTGATGGCACGATTGCCGTGTTTGGCCACGGTCACGCCGGCCGCGGCGCACAGGAGGGCGACGGTGGTGGAAATATTGAAAGTACCGAGCTGATCGCCACCCGTACCGCAGACATCGAGGATTTCACGGGCGCGGGTTTCGGCATCCAGCGGCGGGCGGACGGCGCGGGCGTGGAGTTCATTGGCGAACGCCGCTATCTCCTCCGTCGTCTCACCCTTCTTGGCCAGCGCGGTAAGAAACGCGGCTTTGTTTTCAACCGGAATTGTTTCCAGGATGAGCGCGTTCACCGCCTCGGCGACCCGCTGGGGCGCGAGCGATTCGTGGAGTGTGAGTTGTTCCGTCAAAGCATCCAGCACGCGATCAGCATAGATGCAGATGGTAGCGAGCGCAGCGGAAAAATCAGCGCCGCTGAGTTGCGTGCTTGGGCTTGGACTTTTGACCGACTTGGGGCATAGTTCGCCGCCAATGCAACTGATTCGCGACATTTACAAGGCGAAGCGCGCCACCGGACGCCCCGTGATCTCGTTCGAGTTCTTTCCCCCGAAGACCGAGGAGGGCGACCGCACGCTGCTGGAGAAGAACATCCCCGCGCTGATGCAAACGAAGCCCGACTTCTGCTCCGTGACCTACGGCGCCGGCGGCAGCACGCGCGAGAAAACGTTGATGATCGTGGATCGCATCCAGCGCGAACACCAACTTACCGCGCTGGCGCATCTGACCTGCGTTAATCACACCCGCGAGCAGGTCGGTGAGTTGCTGCAAAAAATCAAGGCCACCGGCTGTCGCAACATTCTCGCGCTCCGCGGCGATCCGCCGGGCGGTGGCGAATTCCAAC
>JANOHH010000036.1:0-3468 GCA_031406395.1 Verrucomicrobiota bacterium
ATTGGAAAGAGGTCATTCCGCAGAGCGCAGATACGTTGCAGGGCGCGAGCGTGGTGAATCAGCAGTTCATTGCCGCTTATCTCAAGGATGCGCGGAGTGTGGTGAAAATCTTCGCCCTGGACGGCAAACCGGTGCGGGACGTGGCGTTGCCCGGCCTGGGCACCGTGGGCGGCTTTAGTGGCAAGCGCAGCGACACGGAAACATTCTTCAGCTTCACCAGCTTCACGACGCCGGGAACGATTTATCGGTACGATCTGCCGAACGGCCAAAGCACCGTGTTCCGCCAGCCAAAGTTGGATTTCGACGCGGCCGCGTATGAAACGAAACAGGTTTTCTATTCCAGCAAAGACGGAACACGCGTGCCGATGTTTCTAGTTTACAAACGCGGGTTGAAGCTCGACGGTCAAAATCCGACGCTGCTTTACGGTTACGGCGGATTTAACATCAGCCTGACGCCGGGTTTCAGCGTCAGCCGCGCGGCGTGGTTGGAAATAGGCGGCGTCTATGCCCTCGCCAACCTGCGTGGCGGCGGCGAATACGGCGAGGACTGGCATCAAGCCGGCACCAAACTGCGCAAGCAAAACGTGTTCGATGACTTCATCGCGGCGGCGGAATGGCTGGTGGCGAACCACTACACCTCACCGCGGAAACTGGCGATCCAGGGTGGGAGCAACGGCGGCCTGCTGGTGGGTGCGTGCCTGACGCAACGGCCCGAACTCTTTCGCGCGGCGCTCCCCGCGGTGGGTGTAATGGACATGTTGCGTTTCCACAAGTTCACCATCGGCTGGGCCTGGAGCAGCGATTACGGCAGCGCGGACAACGCGGACGAATTCGCGGCCCTTTATGCCTATTCGCCTTATCACAATCTCAAACCCGGCGTGCGCTATCCCGCGACGATGATCACCACGGCGGATCATGACGACCGGGTGGTGCCCGCGCACAGCTTCAAGTTCGCCGCCCGGCTGCAGGAGTATCATCGTGGTCGCAATCCCGTGTTGATCCGCATTGATACCAAGGCCGGTCACGGCGCGGGTAAACCCACCACGAAGCAGATCGAAGAGAAGACTGATGAACTGGCCTTCCTCAGCCAGGAACTCGGGTTGAAGGTGACTTTCAAAACCAGGGAGTAACTTTATGAGCTGTCGGCCATGGGCGGCCCTTGAATTTCGATCGCTCGGGCCACGTCAGCTTCTCGGACCCACAACAGTTGTGAAACAGTCCTTGATCCAATCAATAAAGCGGTCGGCGGGAGCAACGCTCCTGGGCGCCACCATGCTGACAGCGGCAGAAGAACTCCCGCGGCGGGCTGGAACGATCAAACCGGACCTGAACGACCTTATCCTCAAGGACGTGCAGGAGACCAACCACCACCCGCTGGCCGCCGCCGGACAAAAGGCGACGGTTTTCTTCTTCGTGCTGTCCGACTGCCCGATTGCCAATTCCTACGCGCCGGAGATCAACCGTATCGTCGCCGATTACGCGGCCCGGGGGGTGCGCAGCTATGTGGTTTATGTCGAGGATGACCTTTCGGCCACGGCGGCCCGTCAGCATGCCCGGGAACATGAATTCAAATTGCCTGCCTTGCTCGATCCGGAACATCGGCTCGTGAAGTTTGCGCAGGTAACGGTTTCGCCGGAAGTGGCGGTCCTCGCGCCGGACAACACGGTGCTCTATCGCGGTCGCATTGACGACCGCGCGGCGGCTTTCGGCAAGCGCCGGGTCACGCCGTCCAAACGCGACTTGCGCCTGGCGTTGGACGCTATTCTCGAAGGCAAACCGGTGGCCACGCCCGTTACCAAAGCGGTTGGCTGCTACATCACAACCAATGAAAAATCCAATTCCCATGAAAAATAATCCACACCTGTGTTCGCCAATACTTTGCTTCGCTTTCGCCGCCGGCTTCCTTGCGGTCACCACTCCTGACTCGCACGGGGCGGCGCCGGTCGCCAAGCCAACCTTCACCGAGCATGTCGCGCCGATCATTTTCCAAAACTGCGTCCCCTGTCATCGGCCGGGCGAAGCCGCGCCGTTTCCGCTGATGACGTTTGACCAGGTGCGCAAACACGCCCGCCAGATCGCCGAGGTAACCGGAACGAAATTCATGCCGCCGTGGCACGCGGAAGCCGGGCACGTGGAGTTTTTGGACCCGCGCGGGTTGGCGGAGGAACAGATTGCCACGCTGCGCCGATGGTATGAGGGCGGGATGCCGGAAGGCGCTGCAGCCCGGCTGCCTAAGCTGCCGGCGTTTCCAGAAGGCTGGCAATTTGGGAAGCCCGACTTGATTGTGAAGATGGAACAACCCTTCAAGCTCTATGCGGAAGGCCCGGATATTTATCGCAACTTCGTTTTCCCGCTGAACCTGCCCGAGGACAAATGGGTCCGCGCGATCGAATTCCGTCCGGGCGCACGCAGCATTGTCCATCATGCCCTGTTCTATCTCGACACCACCGGCAAGGCGCGGGAAATGGAAGCCGTCGATGCCGAGCCCGGCTTTGAGGAAAAGGGCCGCGTCGGTCGCGATTTCACGCCCGTGGGCGGTTGGGCGATCGGCGCCAATGTCCGCGCCCTGCCGGAGGATCTGGCTTACCGTTATCCCAAAGGCGCGGATTTCGTGCTGCAAACCCATTTCCATCCCACCGGCAAGGCGGAGGAAGAGCTTTCCACGATCGGCATTTTCTTTGCCGACAAACCGCCGCTGCGGTCGTTCGTCGGCGTCCAATTGCCGCCGGCCTTTGGCCAGATCAGCGGCATTGATATTCCGGCCGGCGTGTCGAACTACCTGGTGAAAGACTCGTTCATCCTGCCGGTGGAGGTGGATGCCTTCTCGATCAGTCCCCATGCCCATTACCTCGCGAAAACCATGACGATGAAAGCCGTGCTGCCGGAGGGGCGCGAACAAATTTTCCTGCGCATCCCGGACTGGGATTTCGCCTGGCAGGAGCAATACAGTTTCAAGGAGCGCGTCCGCCTCCCCAAGGGCACGCGACTGGAAACCGAACTCGTTTACGACAACTCCGCCACCAATCCGCACAATCCCATCTCACCGCCGGTGCGGGTGAAATGGGGGCCGGCCTCGACCGACGAAATGGGCAGCATCACGATGCAAGTCGTCCCGGTCCGGGAGGCGGACGTGGAAGTGCTCCGCGACGCTTTGCGCAGCCATTCCACCGACATGGTGATTGACCGCGCACTGCAACGTCCGAAATCCGGGGGAGGGATGGTCAAAAAACTCTTCGAACGCTTCGACAAGAACGCAAACGGAGAAATTGACGCGGACGAACGCGCCGAACTGCGGAGTTTTGTCCGTAACAGTGGTTGGGTGCCGGGCAATTTGAATAACAGTTTTTAGTCCCCAACGCCGAAATTTGAGCGGTGATACAGTGTTCAACAACGCCGGTGTGAAGCTAGAGGTAAACGGCCAAGCTTACGTCGGTGAAAGCAGCGCGCGGCTTGAAGCTGCGCGTCGGC
>JANOHH010000091.1:0-8929 GCA_031406395.1 Verrucomicrobiota bacterium
CGTATTGAGCGGGAGCGGGTCAGCGTGAGTGGTCTCGTTCGGATTTCATTCTTTTCCGATGGACAACTTCCGAGCTAAACTCTCGGAGATGACAAAGCTGCGACAAATCGCTGTTTGCCTGCTGCTGTTGCTGGCGTTGGCCAGCGGGCGGAGCGAGGCCGCCTTGTTTGGCGGCGAGGAAAGCGCTTTTCAGGCGGCGGAAAAGTCCTTCAGCATCAAAGTGTGGGATCGGGCGGAGAAGGAGTTTGCGCAGTTCATCGAGAAGTATCCCAAGTCCGAGGGACGTTCGGCTGCGGTGTCGTTCCAGGCCCAGGCGATGTTTCAGCAGCGGAAGTTTGCCGCGGTGGTGGCGCTGCTCAACACGCATCAGGCTGAGGCCGGGAAGCTGACCGACGAGTTTCTTTACTGGACCGGAACGGCGGAGTTTCAAAACACGAATTATCCCGGAGCGGCTGCGGCCTTCGGAAAGCTCGCGCGGGAATATCGCGACTCCCCAAGGCGGCTCGAAGGCGCGGTCGGCGAAGCGGCGGCCCGAGCGAAACTGGGCGAATGGGCGACGGTAGTGACGTTGCTGCAACCACCGGACAGCGCCTTCCGCCAGGCGTCCGCGGGTCTGGCCAACAATGAATGGACCACGCGCGGACTGCTGTTGCTGGCCGAGGCGCAACTGGCGCAAAATCATTTTGACGAGACCGAGGCGGCGCTCAAGGAGATCAGTGCGGAATTGACGCCCGAACTGGATTGGCGCCGGCGGCACTTGCTCTGTCACGTAAAGGTCGGGGCTGGCCGTACGGAGGAAGCCGAGATCGAAAGCGCAGGCTTGTTGTTGGCGGCGGCGGGCACGACGCGGAGCGACTGGCTGGCGGACAGCGTGGCGTTTCGCGCGTCGCTGCTCGAACGCTTGGGTCGGCGCGACGAGGCGATGGCGACCCTCAAGCGCAACTTGAACACCAATGCACCGGTCGCCCGGCAGCGGGAAGCGCTCAGCCAGACCGCGGCCCTGGCTTTGGTGCAGGGTCAATTCGCGGTGGCGACGGAAACGCTCGAGACATTTGTGCAGCAATTCTCGAATTCACCGGCGGCGGACCTCGCGCTGCTGACGCTCGGCGAGTTGTACCTGAAGCAATACCTTGCGACGCCGGAGACCAATCGACTCGCCGCCGCACTTGGTAGTTTCGACAGGCTGATCACTGGATTCACCAACAGTCCGTACGTCGGTCAGGCGCAGCTAAATCGCGGATGGTGCTTTTGGCTGGAAGGCCGGTATGCCGAGAGCGGTGCGGCCTTCAAAGCGGCGGCGGAAGGCTTGCCACCCTCGGAAAGCCAGGCGGTGGCGCGCTTCAAACTGGCGGATGCGCAATTCGCGCAAAAGGATTTCGGAGGAGCGCTGGAGAATTATCGCGCGGTGCTGGCTTTGGCGTCCAACTGGCCGCCGGTGCGCGCGGCTATGAAAACACCGGCGCAGTATCAATCACTCCGGGCGAGCCTGGAGTTGACCAACCTGGTGGCAGCCGAGGCGGCGATGCGCGGGATTCTGACGGCCGACCCGCACAGTGCGGAGGCTGACGCCGGCGTGTTGCTGGTGGCGCAGGCTTGGGCGGAGGTTCGCGAGCCGGCCAAGGCGCAACAGTTGTTCCGCGAATTCGGAAAGGCTTTCCCGGATTCCGGGTTACGGGCGGAAGTGGATCTGCTCGTCGCTCAGTTGGCGGAACAACAATCGGACTGGACAAATGCCGCGGTGGCGTACGACGAATGGCTGACACGGTTTCCGACGAACAGTCCGCTCCGGGCCCAGGCGGAATTCGCCCGGGCGCTGGTGGAGTCGCGCGCGGGCAACGAGACCAATGCGCTGGCCCGCCTCACCAATTTCGTGGCGCAGTTCCCGACCAACGATTTGGCAGCGCGGGCGCAATGGTGGGTGGCGACTTATTACTGGAACCAGCCCCAGTACCAGCCCGCTGAGACGAGCTACAAATTATTGTTTCAGACTTGGCCCCAATCGGAACTGGCGTTGGAAGCGCTCATGATGGCCGGACGCGCCGCGATGGCCTGGTCGGCCTACGGAAATGCCTGCGAATATTTTACGAACCTTACCAGCAACCCCAACTGTCCGGACGAGTTGAAGGCGAAGGCGCTGTTCGCGTATGGCGGTGCGCTGACGCGGTTGCCGTCGGGGGAAACGAACAAACTCGGCAACTGGGAAGCGGCCCGGCGGGTGTTCAACCGGATTGCGCAGTTGTATCCAACGAATCAACTGACGGCCCTGGCGTGGGGCGAAATTGGCAATTGCTCGCTGCAGCTGGCGACTGAGGACGTGGGTTATTATGCGGCGGCGTCCAATGCGTTTCAACAGGCGATCGCTTCCCCGTTCGCGAGCGTGGCGGCGCGCAGCCAGGCGAAAGTGGGATTGGGAAAGACTCTGGAAAAAGTGGCGGAGCAAAAGTCGGCGGCGGAGGAAAAGCGGGCGATGCTTTTGTTGGCGCGCGATAATTATCTGGATGTCACGTTCGAAACCGGTCCAGCGGCAGATTTATTCTGGCAGAAGAAGGCGGGCTTGGAGGCGCTGCGGGTAATGGAAGTGTTGGAGGATTGGTGCGCCGTGGAAAAACTGTGCGGACAATTACAGAACTGGCTGCCGGTGTCCCGCGTGAGCTTTGAAACCACCCGGGAGCGGGCAAGGAAACTTTGCAGCGAGAAAACCAAACCCGGCATTTGACTCCGCCCGCCAGCGACGTAACCTTTAGCTGGAAAATCAAATGAGCGACATCAGCACCATCGAATCACCGATCACTCTCACCTTGCCCGCGGTCGAGCAGATCAAATTGTTGCAATGCCAGCCCGATCACGCCGGCAAGTTTCTGCGCGTCTATGTGGAGCAAGGCGGCTGCTCCGGGATGCAATACGGCATGACCTTCGACGAGCAGCGCGATGGAGATTTGATCAGCGGGTCGGAAACCGTGAAGGTGTTGGTGGACGCGTTTAGTGCCAAATATCTTGGCGGTACGCAGGTGGATTTCAGCGAGGAACTGACCGGCGGCGGCTTCAAGATCAACAATCCCAACGCGAAGCAAAGCTGCGGCTGCGGCAAGTCCTTTCAGACCTGAGCCGGCTAAATCAACCGGCTCTGCCCTGACTCAAGTCAGCCGCCCTATGCGTGAGGCACTCGAGATGTATGGAATGTGTGACCTTTCCGGCGTTTCTGCGTCCGAGCGTGGAAATGAGCGCGGGACCGGTCTGATTGCGGTGGTGGATCTACCGACCTCCGGCACAGCCGGAGGGTTGAGGAAAGCGAAGCAACGCAAGGTCGCATGGCCTTTTGGGCGAGGATTGGACACCTCGTGCCAATTCAGTGCGCCGGCTTGCTCGTACGGCCAGCCGCAAATTCTAACTTGTCCTCGCTTTCTTTGCTGCCCCAGTCCATAAATCAACAACATTACCACTTAGTTAGCAGTCGGCTACACACCCGCAATGGTCGAGCCGCCGCCGCCGTCACCCTCCACCCACACCACCGGAACCGTCAAATTTTGGTAGTCCTCCGCCAGAGCCGCAGGATTTCTTGTGGGTCAAAGCGATTTTGCTTTCTGCCAAAACGCATGCTCAAATCCTTGGCCAGCCGTTGGAAATCAACGGAGATTGGCTCCGAAAAGTCATCGTGGCATTGATCAAAAAAACTTCTTGCTCAATGTTCCTGGAAATCGCGACCGCAAGAAAACTCATGTTTTTTCGGAACTTTTCTTCTGCTCAGGCTTCCAATACTTGATAACGATTCAAGACATGCGGGCCGACAGCGTCGCCGGAATCCAGCAACAAATCTCGGGTGTTTGCCCAAAAAAGCGTTGGATAAAGTTCTTGACAATGGATGACCAATCGGTTTTAATCTATCTGGATAGCGAGATCCAGAGATACAGTATTCGAAGACTCAGTATGAAAACCAGCATTAAACATTTTCTTGCGGCGATGGCGGTAGTGGTAACCGGTACGATTGCAGTTCACGCGACGTCACTTGTTCCTGGATCCGCGATTTCCCTTTCACTGGAGGCGGAGCCGGCAGTGGGTTCCGTACTCTTAGTCTCGGCTTCAGTTCCTGTTACCGCCCTGACCTTTACAGGTACGCTCGTCAGTTCAGTTTATTCGAATGACAGTTCGAATCCATGGGGTGGCCTCACTTTCACCTACCAACTCTACAATAATGGTCCAGACAGCGTCGAACGCCTGACTTTGAGCAGTTATGCCGGATTTCTCACCGATGTAAGTTACAATGGATCCGGAATTGTCCCGTTGAACGCCGTTCGAACTACACTAGGCAACCAAATCAGTTTCAATTTTCGGAACCAACTTGAACAGGGAACGCTGATTTCGGGTGCCAGCAGTTCATTGTTGATCATTCAGACCGATTCCGCCAGCTACCAGAACAGCATCGCTGGGGTGATTAATAGCAGCACGGCGAACTCGGCCACCTTTGCGCCAAAAGCTGTGCCAGAGCCAACCACGGTCACGCTGGTCATGTTTGGAGTCGTAGCTTGCTTCTGCGGACGACGGATGAGGTCGTAACAGTAATTTTCGCGCTGCGAAACAAAGGCTGGCGCAAGCCAGCCTTTTTCCTGTACTTAGGGTGCATGGCTGCCAGCCGCGAAATGGGGTAGGAAAGAGGTCGGCAATGGGTTTCCCCCTAGGTGAATTGCCGGGTTACCAGAATTCCGAGTTTCAAGATCATGTTAAGCTATCTCTGGGTGGCGTTGGGCGGGGCGCTGGGTAGCGTCGGCCGATTCTGGCTTTCGGGCGTGATCGCCACGCGCTATGGCGAAACGTTTCCAATGGGCACGCTCGTCGTGAACGTGAGCGGCTCATTGGTCATCGGTTTCTTGGCCGCGCTCGCCGCGCCGGAGGGGCGACTGCTTCCGTCACCGGTTTTCCGCCAATTCTTCATGATCGGCATTTGCGGGGGCTACACCACGTTCTCTTCGTTCAGTCACCAGACCCTGAATCTGCTGCGCGACCGCGAATGGCTGTACGCCGGTGGCAACGTACTGTTATCCGTGGTCCTGTGCATGATCGCAGTATGGCTGGGATATGTGCTCGGCGCGGTGCTGAATTCCGCGAAAGGAAATTGACATGCAAATCCCCCATGAAGCCGTCTTGCTGCGAATTTTCATCGGCGAAAGCGACCGCTGGGAACACCAACCTCTCTGCGAAGCCATCGTGTTGAAAGCGCGCGCGGCGCATCTGGCGGGAGCGACCGTGCTGCGCGGACCGATGGGCTTTGGCAAATCCAGCCGGTTGCACACCGCAAAAATCCTACGCCTCTCCCTGGACCTGCCCCTCCTCATCGAAATCGTGGACAGCGAGGAAAAGATCAACGCCTTCCTGCCCACTCTCGACCCCATGCTCGGCGGCGGCCTCGTGACGCTGGAAAAAGTCAAAGTGATCGAATACCGCGCCGGAAAATTGAATTAGCAAATCGCCCGGCTCAACGCGACCGATCCAAAATTGAATTGTCCGCCGCACTCTTTCGCGGCAACCTATGCCACTCTATGCAGCAAGTGAACCTTGGAATGATCGGTGGCGGCACGGTGGGGAGCGGTGTTTTCCACGCGTGGCAGCAGAACGGCGACCTCATGGCCGCACGCCTCGGCGTGAAGATCGCCTTTCGCAAGATCGCCGTGAAGGCGTTCGACGAACCCCGCCCCTACCCGATCCCGCGCCACCTGATGACAACCGCCTGGCAGGAAGTCGTCAACGATCCACAAATTCAAGTTGTCATCGAACTCGTCGGGGGCACGGGCGTCGCGAAAACGATGGTGCTCGCGGCACTGGCGCAGGGCAAGACGGTGGTCACGGCCAACAAGGCCCTCGTCTCGGCGCACGGGCCGGAATTGTTCGCGGCCGCCGCGAAGAGCGGGGCGAATCTGTATTACGAAGCCAGCGTTTGCGGCGGCATTCCGATCATCAAGTCGTTGCGCGAAGGATTCGTCGCCAACCAGTTCGCGGCGATTTACGGCATCGTCAACGGCACGTGCAATTACATCCTCACGCGCATGAAGCTCGAAGGCGCCGATTTTGCCGACGTGCTGGCTGACGCGCAGAAGCTGGGCTACGCCGAAACGCCACCCGACCTGGACATTGACGGTCACGACGCCCAGCACAAGACCGGCATCCTCGCCTCGCTCGCACACGGCTTCTGGGTGGACCATCATAACATCCACACCGAGGGGATCCGGGACGTATCGACGATCGACATGCAGTTCGCGCAGCAACTGGGCTATACGATCAAGCTGCTGGGCATTGTCAAAAGGGTCGAGGGTCGAGGGTCGAGGGCCGAGGGTCAGAGAACTGCGGGCGTGCAGGTTTCGGTCTATCCCACGCTCATCCCGAACGCCCACGTGCTCGCCAGCGTCAACGGGGTATTCAACGCGTGCTTTGTGCGCGGCGACGTGGTGGGCGACACGCTGTTCTACGGTCGCGGCGCGGGCAAGGACGCCACCGCGAGCGCGGTGTTGAGCGATGTGGCGGATGCGGCGCTCGACTTGAAGCACGGCGGGAAAGTTCGCGTGCCGCCATTCGTGGCGCATGCCCAGAGTGGCCGGGTGGTCCCGATGGATGATATCACCTCGCGCTACTACGTCCGGTTGAGCGTGGTTGATCGCCCCGGCGTGCTGGCGAAAATCTCCGCCATTTTTGCCGCCGCCAAGATTGGCATTTCATCGGTGATCCAACCGGAAGGCCATGAGGGCGAAAGCGTCCCGCTGATCCTGATGTTGCACGACGCGCCCAACGCGGCCATGCGCAAGGCGCTCGCAAGAATTGCGAAGCTCCCGGTCATCAAAGGCCGGCTGGTCATGTTCCGGGTGGAGAATCTGGATTAGACGGCTTATCTTTCACCCATGAGCACTGTTGCCGAGATCACGAGCGCCTTGTCAAACCTGAGCACGGAAGAGTTGCATCAGGTGGAACGAATTTTGATCAGTATCTATCGGCAAAGAAAATCGGGAATTATTTTTGACGACGCCTACGGGGTGTGGACGGAAGCAGATCAAATGGCTGTGGCGGATCAGGCGTTCCAAATGTTCGACCGGGCGGAAGTGAAAGACAAGAAAGCCGGGACGCCATGAATATCCCAGAGCGGGGAGAAGTCTGGCTGGCCGACTTGGGCATGGTGGCGAAGGTCCGTCCCGTGTTGGTATTGAGCACGCGGTTCGGCGATCAGGATTACGCCCTGTTTCATGTGGTGCCGCACACGACCACCGTGCGCGGCTCCCAGTTTGAGGCGGCGGTGGAGGTGACTTGGTTGCAGCGCGGCGTTTTCAATGTGCAAGGTTCGCAGTCCGTTCCCCGCGTCAATCTGCTCCGCCGGCTTGGGTCACTAAACGTATCACAACTTGAATCCATCGAAGCCGCCGTGCGTCGTTGGCTGGCCTTGTAATTTCAAAATGGCTGTAACCCTCTTTCACAGCACCAATGGTCAATCGCCCGCCGTCAATCTGCGCGCGGCACTCATGACCGGGCAGGCCCCGGATCGCGGGTTGTATTTCCCGCAGCAATTCCCAACGCTCGCGCCTGACGAAATCGCTGCGTTCGCCCAACTGCCGTATCCCGAAATCGCCTTCCGCGTGCTGTCGAAATATACCGATGGCATCATTCCAGCGGACGTCCTCGCGGCGATCTGCCGCGGCGCCTACAACTTCGACATTCCGCTGGAGAAGGTTTATGACCGCGTCCATGTCATGCGGCTCGATCAGGGGCCGACGGCGTCGTTCAAGGATTTTGCCGCGCGCCTGATGGCCCGGCTCATCGGCCGATTTTTGCACGAAGACGGCCAGCAACTCACGATTCTCACGGCCACGAGCGGCGACACCGGCGCCGCCGTGGCCCACGCATTTCACAACGTACCCGGCATCCGTGTCATCGTGCTCTTTCCGATCAGCGAGGTCAGCGTCAGCCAGCGCAAACTGATGACGACCCTGCGCGGCAACGTCCGCACCGTGGCGATTGACGGCAAGTTTGATGACTGTCAGGCGATGGTGAAACAGGCGTTCAGCGATCCGACGCTGAAACACCTTCCACTGTCGTCCGCCAACTCGATCAACATTGGCCGGTTGCTGCCGCAGAGCGTCTATTATTTTTACGCCGCTTCACGGCTCGCCCAACCCGGTGAACCCATCGTCTTCTCAGTACCGAGCGGAAATTTTGGCGACATGATGGGCGCGGTCGTGGCCCGGCAGATGGGTTTGCCGATCCGCAAACTGCTGACCTCGGTCAACGATAACGACGCGTTCCCGCGCTTCCTCGCGACCGGCCATTACGAAAAAGTCGTCCCTTCCCGCAACTCGGTCTCGAACGCGATGAATGTTGGTCATCCCAGCAACCTCGCCCGTCTGGTGATGGTTTATGGGGGACGCATGGATGAGACGGGCAAGATTCATCAGATGCCCGACCTCGCTGCGATGCGCCGCGACTTGTTTTCGAGTTCAATCTCGGACGAACGCACACGCGTGACCATCCGGGAAGTCTGGACAAAGTATAAACTATTGCTGGAACCCCATGGCGCCGTTGCCTGGCGCGGCTTTCAGGACTGGCTCGATGCGGAACGCGGAATTGAAACGACTGCTCCGCACTCCGCACTCCGCACTCCGCACTTTCCGGCGGTGATTCTCGAAACCGCGAACCCGGCAAAGTTTCCCGAGGAAATTGAGAAGAACATGGGCTGGTCCCCGGATGTGCCACCCGCGATGGCTGCGGCCATCCAGCAGCCGGAGGACTTCGAACGCATGGGTGCGGATTATGACCTGTTCCGCACCTATCTCCTCCAACACCACACGGCGACTTGATTGGCACGACATTTCTGACATTCTCAGCGTCCACCCGATTCCGGGCGGGATAGTTTTGCAGAGATTGATATGGCATTGATTGTTCAGAAATACGGCGGGACATC
>JANOHH010000099.1:0-2400 GCA_031406395.1 Verrucomicrobiota bacterium
ACCCGCAAACCATATGACACTGACAAAGCGCGATTTGGTCATTCGCATCAGCAACGAGACGGGCTTGGTACAGCGAGAAGTGTTCGACGTTATCCAAAAGATGTTGGATCACATCTCCGAATGCCTCGCCAATGGCGACAAGGTGGAACTCCGCAACTTTGGGGTCTTTGAAGTGAAAACGCGCAAGGCTCGCGTGGGCCGCAACCCCAAGGCCCCGGCTACTGATGTGCCTATTCCGGCTCGTTCCGTTGTGAAGTTCAAAGCCGGGAAGGAAATGCGAACCGACGTCATTAAATTGCCACCGAAGAAGGCCGAAGAGTAATTGGCAAACTTTCTGTTCAGGCGCTGGCGGGTTGGCCAGCGCCTTTTTCATTTCGCCTTTCCGCCCCTGACCGTTAGTCTTCCTGTGAGCTATGGAACGATTGCCCGGTTTTCGCGACTTCTACCCTGAACCGATCCCTCACAAAGACGTGGGGAGCGCCGATGCGCGACAGTACATCTTTGGCAAATGGCGGGATGCCGCGCGCCGCTATGGCTTTCGCGAATACGATGGTCCGCCGCTGGAGTCCCTCGAACTCTTCACCACCAAGAGCGGCGAGGAAATTGTCGGTCAGCTATACAATTTCACGGACAAAGGCGACCGTGCCATCGCGCTGCGTCCGGAAATGACGCCCACCCTTGCGCGCATGGTTGCGGCGCACGAGCGCGCTTACAAGAAGCCGATAAAGTGGTTCGCCCTGCCACAACTTTTCCGCTACGAACGCCAGCAAAAAGGCCGGTTGCGCGAACACTTCCAATTCAATGCCGACATTTTTGGGGAAGCGGATGCCGCCGCCGATGCGGAGCTCATCGCGCTGCTCATCGATACGCTGTCTTCGTTCGGTTTGACCGCCGAGGATTTCGTTATCCGCCTCAGCAGCCGCAACGCGTGGCAGGAATTCTATGAACGCGGAGGGCCAGGCGCGGAGCGTGGAACGGAAGGCGAGTATCAATTCTACCAGGTCATTGATAAGCTGGAGCGCACGCAGCCGGAGGAAACGGAGAAGAAACTCGGCGTGCTCGGCTTTTCGCTCGACGCCGTGAACCGTTTTATTGAGGCGGGCGAACCGACCGTGGAGTTGAAGGCCATGCTCGACAATCTTGCCGCCCGCGGGTTGGGCGATTTTGTGAAGGTGGACTATCGCGTGATTCGCGGGCTGGCCTACTACACCGGCCCGGTGTTCGAGGCGTTCGACCGCAAGGGGCAATTCCGCGCCATCGCAGGGGGCGGACGTTACGATAACCTCGTGAAACTGATTAGCGGCGGCAAAGTGAATCTGCCCGCGCTCGGTTTTGGCCTGGGCGACGTGGTGCTGTTGGAACTGCTCAAAGCCCGCAGCCTGCTGCCGCAATTCGACGGCGGCGTGGATGTGTTTGTGTTAATCGAGGACGAGACCCTCCGCCCGCAATCGCTCAAGCTCATCCAGGATTTGCGTTCTGCCGGGCGGGTGGTGGAATATTCCCTCATGCCTGCGAAACCGGATAAGCAATTCAAGCGGGCGCAGGAATTAAGAGCGGCGCACACCGCACTAGTTGAAGCGGGTTCGAAGGTGCGCGTTCGGAATCTTCTGACGCGTGAAGAAAAAACCATGATGCCGGAGGAAGTGGGGAAGTTAGTGGGCGCTTCGTCCTCGTCCTAATCGCGTCTCTTTCTCTAACATGCCTCTAGCCCGCCGAACCCGAGCGAGCATGGCGACCCTATATCGCAAGCTCCTTACTTCTGCATCGCTTTTGCCCAAGTGTCTTTCAGGGTAATCGTGCGGTTCAGTACGAGCTTGCCGGGCGCGCTTTCTTTATCCAGGGCAAAGTAGGCGAGGCGCTCGAATTGATAGCGGGCCTCCGGCTTGGCCTCCAGTAAGCTCGGTTCGCATTTGGCGGTAACAATTTCAAGGCTGTGTGGGTTCAAGTGCGCTTTGAAGTCACCCTCCGCATCGGGCTCGGCCATGGTGAAAAGTCGGTCGTAGAGGCGGACTTCAGCGTCCACAGCGTGCGCGGCGCTGACCCAGTGAATCGTGCCTTTGACTTTGCGGCCCGCCGTCGCACCGCCGGATTTGCTGTCCAGGTCGGCGGTGCAGCGCAATTCGGTAAGGTTGCCGGCAGCGTCCTTCACCACTTCTTCGCACTTGATGTAATAGGCCCAGCGCAGCCGTACTTCCTTGCCCGGCGACAGCCGGAAATACTTCTTGGGCGGGTCCTCCCGGAAATCGTCCTGCTCGACGTACAACTCCCGACTGAACGGAACTTTCCGGCTGCCCATCGATTCGTCTTCCGGATTGTTCTGGGCGTCGAGCTCCTCGACCTGGCCTGCCGGATAGTTCGTGATCACGACCTTCAGCGGATTCAGCACCGCCATCGCTCGGC
>JANOHH010000112.1:0-3757 GCA_031406395.1 Verrucomicrobiota bacterium
AGGATTGACTGCCGGGCGGGCGTTACTCCAACCTCTGCCTAGGCCGATCACGGGTCGCCCTTGCTGTGGTGCAGGGCATCTGGGTGGCCTCTGGATTGCCGTCAACTCAAATCCCATCAATCACATGTTCAAAAGAATTCGCCCCGCGCGGTCAATTCGTAGCGCATCTGGTTCCCCACGCCGTTTTCTGCAAACCGCCGGCTGGCTCGCCTTGGTGTTATTCGTCCCGGAACTGTTCGCTGCCGATTCTCCGACGGCAACCGGCGAACCACTGCGGGTAGGAGTGTCACCGGTGTTTCCGCCGATGGTTTTTAAGCAGGGGGACGAGTTGGTCGGCGTGGAAGTGGATATGGCTAGGATACTAGGCCAACAGCTTGGCCGGCCAATCGTTTTTGTGGAAGTGCCGTGGAAGGATCAAATTGAGGCGCTCAACGACAAGCGGACGGATATCATCATGTCCTCCATGTCTGTTACCGAGTCGCGCCGGTTCGTTCTTAATTTTTCCCAACCCTACTTCTTGGTGGGCCAGATGGCCTTGGTGCGACGCGAGGACAAAAACAAATACCTGATGGGCTTCCCGCTCGATCTGAAAGGCCCCCTGGCCGTGATTCCGGCGACCACGGGTGATTTTCTCGTTCAACGGGACTATCCCAAGACCAAACGTCTGAACTGCAAGGATGGCGAGGCAGGGGCGCAGGCCGTTATCCGGAAGAAGGCCGATTTGTTCTTTGCCGACTCCACCCTGATTTGGTATCTGGCCGGGATGCACGCCGGGGATGGCGTGACCGTTGCGCCGATGGCTATGTCTGAGGAACAACTCGCTTGGGGCGTCCGCAAGACGGACGACGCCCTGTTGGCCTCGGTCAACAAGTTCATTACCCAGGCCCGGCAAAATGGGACATTTCTGAAAGTTTTTCAGCGCTGGACCTCGGTCGGTAATTGAAGCTTGGCCCATGTTGCTGAAGCGGATTATGCGTCCAAGCGAACCAATGTGGAAGTTGGAATCCGCGTCCCGGATACCAGGGAATAGATGCTTCGGTGGAGAACTGGCTGCCGTCGCATTGATTCGAGCTCAATAAATAATGAGACCTACCGTCACATGGCTGCTTGAGAGATCATTTCAGGCAGGTTCCCGTAGTCTTCGACCACACGTTGGGAACTGGTCGCGAAGCTTGATGGCGGGCGGGCTGGCCCTCCTCTGCGGCGTTTGCTTTTCCGGGTGCGCCTCCAGCAAGCCGGCTTCGGCCAGCTTTGCGTCCGTGGTTATTCCCAATCAGAGCGTCGAGACGATCCAGGACACCGCTATGCTGGTGTTCGGGGAAGCGGGCTACAAAGCGAATCGCAGTCACAATGGATCGATGGTTTTCGAGAAGGAAGGTTCCAAGGGTGACCAAATTCTTTATGGCGGTCTGGGCGGCGCCGCTTATGGTGGTGCAGTCACGGTGCGGGTGAAGGCGGAAATCGTGGATTTGATGGGGCAGGACGCGCACCGTTTACAATGCCAGGCCTATATGGTGCAAGATGCCGGCGAAGGGGTCTTTGAGGACAAACAGCGGTTGGCGAACTTTCGTCGCGGCCCCTACCAGAAACTGCTGGATGACGTGGCGACCAAACTCAAATTCAAATGAGCGCGCTCATTCGCGTTTGACAACATTAACGTTCAAGCCAACCAAAGCCCGTAGCATTCAATTATGAACAGCAAACCCACGATCCCATCACTTCCAACCATGGCTGGAATCGCAGCCTGCGCCCTCCTCCTGCTGTTGAGCGCAGGCTGTGCCTCGTCCGGTAATGAAAAGGGAAACAAGACGGCGGCCAGTATTCAGGTGGCGGCCAACAATATCGCCGCGTTGCCCGCGGAGATCGGCAAGACCCTGGCTTCCTTGAGCCAGCTCGTGAACCAGCCTGCGGCGGACTTGCGCCCGCAGTACAAGGCGTTTGTCTTCAACCTCGCCGTGGTGGAGGATGCCGGCCGCGAGGTCGAGGACGCGCGTATTGATTTAGGCCAGCAGGGCAAGGCGTATTTTGCCGAATGGGATGCGCAACTCGCGAAGATCAAGAACGAGGATATCAAGGCTCGCAGTCAAAGTCGCAAGAATGAGGTTGCCCAGCAGTTGCAGGCGATCAAGAAAAGCTACGCCGAGGCGGAACTGGTCTATCGCCCGTTCATGTCCGGCCTCAAGGACGTGCAAAAATATCTCTCGGTGGATCTGACGCCGGATGGGGTGGCCGCCATCAAAGGCACTTTGAACAAGGCGCTCACGGACGTGGGGCCGCTCAACGCCTCGCTCGCCAAACTGGCCAACGATTTCAAGGCGCTCGGGGTGGCCATGTCGTCGGTCGCGCCGGGGTCCGCGAAATAGTCCGAGACCAAGCAGCCGATCGGTCAGGGCGGGCGAACCCGACGCGGCTCGGCCAGACGGTGGCCCGTAAAACTAAAACCTGAACCCAGGAAATATTGAATTATGAAATGTCCCGCATGCAAAAATCCCCTGCGCCAAAAAGGTGCCGGTGGCATGACGCTCGATCTGTGTTGGGGCGGCTGTGGCGGCATCTGGTTTGACCCCACCGAGCTTGAGCGCGTGGATGCCCGCGCCGCCACGTCGCTCCATACCGTCTGGCAGGCCCCGCACGAGAAAGTCGTTCTCACCGAACCCCGGATCTGCCCGCGCTGTCCGGGCCAGGTGCTCGATCGCCGGTGGTTCTCCGCCGCCCAGAAGGTCGAGATTGACCAATGTCCCGAATGCCGCGGCATCTGGCTCGACGCCGGCGAGTTCACGCGCGTTTGCGAAGAAATCAAAGTGGCCAAGGTCTCGCCGCCCGGCTGGGCCGTCGCGGTGGCGGAGGCGGCGGCGTTGGTGAAGCTGAAACTTTCCTGATCCCGAAACGTAACCGCACGCGAAGTTTCCTCCCTTTTCCACTGACGGCGTTGGCCTGCGTTGGCGGGTGGGTTACCAGTGGGTGAGGCTCTCCGTTCGTCCTCGTCCTCGTGCTCGTCCTCGAAATTCCCCATTGTTTCGAGGACGAGGAGGAGAATGAGGAGCAGGGGAAAGGTCCGCCGCCATTGAATTATGCCCTCCGTTCCAAATCTTGCTCTTGCTCTTGCTCGCGGTTCGACTCTCGATCCGACAGGAGCCGCCCCGGAAAAGATCAAGATTATGAGCCCGATCAAGATCAAGACCCAAGCCTGGCTCCGGTCTCGCCAGCCTTATTTCAACTGCAGTGGGGGAAAGGTCTCCCCCGGCCCATACCCGGATTTGATCACACCCTGCTTTGCCTCCCCAACATTTTGTGAGTAGCCACCGAAGAGATTCCGCGCAATACTCCGGCCCGACATGAGCAATCGCTACACCCCGCCCGGCGCCGCCCTACCTTGGTGGCGCGAGTTGACGCCTTATCATTGGTTCGTCTTTGGCATGGCGACTTTGGCGTGGCTGTTCGACTGCCTCGATCAGCAATTGTTTCTCCTGGGTCGTGGCGGCGCCATGAAAGCCCTGCTCCCGGCGGGGGCGGACTTGAAGCTTTACGGTGGTTACGCTACGGCGATTTTTGTGGCGGGCTGGGCGACGGGCGGATTGATCTTCGGCGCCGTGGGCGATCGGATCGGCCGCGCCAAAACCCTCACCCTGACGGTGCTGTTGTATTCGGTTTGCACTGGGTTGTCGGCTTTTTCCAAGGGTTGGGTGGATTTCGCGATATACCGGTTCGTGACGGGCCTGGGTGTCGGCGGCGTGTTCGGGTTGGCGGTGGCGTTGGT
>JANOHH010000119.1:0-2503 GCA_031406395.1 Verrucomicrobiota bacterium
GCACCGCACCCCAAGTAAGTAGTGTGCTGATTTCCGTGGTAGGGACATCGCGCTGCGATGTCCCCGCCCGGAAAGCAGACGGAACGGGCGCTGGCGCTACCAGCGCGGACGGCGCAGCGCACCGTCCCTACCCATTTGGGACCACACCCGGATGGGCGCCAGGCGGAACCGGCGAGCCATAGTTCACAGCCAAACCGAAGGCGTCAGACGAGGAAAACCTGACGCTTTCAGAAACCGCCGGCTTGCTTGACGAGGCCGTTATTTTGCCGCCGATAATGCCCGGGCCAGGTCGCCCAGTCCAATGGCATCGGTGTCCGCATTGAGCGGGAAACGTTCGCTGCCCGAATAGACGACGAAGCGTTGGGTTGGTTTCAAATCGGCGCCGGCAAGGTGAAATCCGCTTTCCACTTTGGGGGCGGAACTGCGCTTGATTTCAATGGCCCATAATTTGCCGCCGGGCAAGGTCAGGACCAGATCAACCTCCGTTCCGGTCGCGGTGCGATAATAATGCGCTTCGGTTCCGTCCGGGGCGGCGGCCATCAACGTTTCCGTGACGAAGCTTTCCCAACTGGGTCCCGCGACCGGATGACCGAGCAGAGCTTCCTTGTCCCGGAGGCCCAGCAGCGCGTGGACCAGGCCACTGTCCCGCACATAAACCTTGGGCGACTTGACCAGCCGTTTTCCCACGTTGCGATGCCACGCGGGTAAACGGCGCACGAGCAAAAGGTCCACCAACAGGTCGAGATAACTGGCGACCGTTTTGCCATCCACCCCCAAGCCACGCGCCAGCGCGGCGGCGTTGAGCAGCTGGGATTGATTATGCGCCAGCATCGTCCAGAAACGCCGCAAGGTTTCGGCGGGGATCCGGGAGCCGAATTGCGGAATATCCCGCTCCAAATAGGTGCGGATAAAGTCCCGCCGCCATTCCAGGCTCAGCGCATCGTTGTCGGCGAGAAAGCTGCGCGGAAAGCCGCCGCGCACCCAAAGGGTTTCGCAGGCGTCGGGTGGCACCTCCAAGGCGTCGAACGGCCCCAGTTCCAAATAGGAAATCCGACCGGCCAGACTTTCCCCGGATTGCTTGAGCAAGTCCATCGCCGCGGACCCAAGGAGCAAAAACTGCCCATTGGGTTTTCCCTGCCGGCGGCCCCGGTCAATGACTCCGCGCAGGCTTTGGAATAATTCCGGCAGCCGGTGAACCTCGTCGAGAATCACCAACTCGCGTTCGTGATCGGCAAAGTAGCGGACCGGATCGGACAGCTTGACCCGGTCGGCCTCCGCTTCCAGGTCCAAATAGATCGAAGGCCGTTTTTCAGCCATCTCCAAGGCCAGCGTCGTTTTGCCAACTTGCCGCGGCCCCAGCAGGACCACCGCCGGGGAATGCGTGAGCAGGTGATTCAGGCGTGAGCTGAGGCGTCTCGGCAACATCCATGCAATTGTGGAGGTTAGCTCCAGATTTGCAAGCGGCCTTTCCTTGCCCTTCGTTTGCCCAACGTTTCAGCCAGTTTTACCCGCCGCTGGGTTTGTTTTCATGGCCCCTTGGCACCTTTGCATTGCTATCACCCAACCGCGTGGCGTCCGGCGAAGATTTTCGCGGAGCGCGGGCGGTCTCGGGCCCCACTGTCGTTGAATTAAGCGCTCCGTTCCCATTCTTGCTCCTGCTCTTGCTCTTGATCCCACGGGAAAAGCTCAGCGAAGTTCAAGAATAAGAGCACGATCAAGATCAAGGTCGATCCCCAAGCGCTCACCAGCCTTAATTCAACAAGTGCCCGTTCGCCGCCAGGAAGCGGCATCCCCGGGCGGTGCATGGCAGGGGAATGGTGGTCAGGGGAATCAGAGCAGCCAACCTCGAACAGCGAACCCCCAACTTCCGACCCTCTTCCAGGAACCGGAGCGCCGAGCTCTGATCCGGCGTGTTCGTAAAGCAATCCCGGAAACGCGCCGGGTCGGAGACCGGCGCTCCTGCCGCTACGGTTGAGGGCCACCCATCGCAGCTTTTCGCCAGCCGTGGATTCCTTCCCGATTCCGTTATCCCCATTCCCCTGGCATAGCCACCCCGAACCGGCGCATCCTCCAGTCCTTGAGCGTTCCCTGTTCGCTGTTCGAGGCGTCTTGGCTCCTTTGCAGTGCTCGCTCCGAAGATTTCTTACCGCAGCGGACGCAGAGGTTGGCGCGGAGGAACGCAGAGTGGAAACCGCTTTGCGACCTTGGCGAAAACCTTGGCGTCCTCGGCGTTGAATTCCGACGACATCGTTTCGGTGAAAAACCTTCGGCCGGTTTTGGGAATGAGCGCTACGGAAAAATGATTCGCCCGAGCGGCTTGAACGCTTCGAGGATGACATTGCGTTCGCCGGGGACGAATGGACGTTCGCCCAGGATGGTCGCGCGGACGAAATAACGTTCGTTTTCGACCCGCAAAGGCCAGAACTCCATCGTCGGAGCGGCAACGGAGATCGTTTGCTTCCGGTTGGCGGAACGTCAAGGCTTGAACCTAGAAAAAGCATTT
>JANOHH010000127.1:0-5005 GCA_031406395.1 Verrucomicrobiota bacterium
GGTCGCGTGGCGCGCATGGGCGGCGCGGAGAGTCCGTTCGGGCGGGAATTCGATTCGCTGGCCGACTTGATTTCCTTTGGCGCGGCCCCGGCGTTTCTCGTGCATCGTATCGTACTCAAGGACGTGTTTATCAAATACGCGGAGATCGGTTGGTTCATCGCTTCAATCTACCTCGTCTGCGGCGCCTTTCGGCTCGCGCGCTACAACGTCATGTCAAGCGTCCCCGGGGCGGGCAGCGGCAAAGAATTCCTCGGCTTCCCCATTCCCTCGGCGGCGGCCCTCGTGGCGTCGCTGACCATGTTTATGATCTGGCTCAATGAGGTTGGCTGGATGGAAGAGCGTTTCAGCCACAGCAAATGGCGTTATCTGCTGCCGGTGCTCCTCTTGTTTCTTTCCGCCATGATGGTCAGCAAGGTGAAATATCCCAGCTTCAAGTCCCTGGACCTGCGGGCGACGCGAACGTTTCCCAAAATGCTGGGCGCGATTCTGTTCCTGGGTACGGTCGTGGTTTCCAAGGGCAAAATTCTCATCTTCGTCCTGCCCTTGTTCTTCACCGCGTATCTGATCTACGGTTTTGTGCGCCCGCGCATCTCCCGTCGCATCCGCCATGAGATCGAGGACGAAGAGGACGAGGAATCTGCAAAACCCGATTGACGCTGCATGCCGGAGTTGCCGCCCATTCTTATTGCGGGACTGACTGGGTTCATCAGTGGGCTGTTGTTGTCCATTCCCGTCGGTCCGATCAACCTGACCATCATCAACGAGGGCGCGCGGCGGGGATTCAAGTGGGCGGCGCTCATCGGCTTGGGCGCCTCGGTGATGGAAGTGATTTATTGCTCGATTGCCTTCACGGGCTTCTCGTCAATCTTCGGCAACCGTTACATCAAGGCGGCGCTGGAAGTCTTCAGTTTCGTTTTCATGCTCTTTCTTGGCATCAAGTTTCTGTTGGCCAAAACCGTCAGCGCGCCCATCCACATCAGCCGTGCGGCTGATCGGCTCGAAGGGCGCATCGAGGAAAAGTTTCAACCCCACTCGGCGTTTTTCACGGGCCTGGTGCGGGTGATGGGCAACCCGGGTGTGCTGCTGTTCTGGATTTTTCTGGCGGTGAATTTCATGTCGCGTGAATGGGTGACGCCGGACTGGGAAGCCAAGCTGGCGTGCATCGGTGGGGTGGCGTTGGGCACGGGGCTTTGGTTTTTGGGGCTAAGCTGGGTGGTGTCGCTTGGGCACGGCAAGTTCAACGAAAAAACTCTCTTACGTATCGAACATCTCTCCGGACTGGGGTTGATTGGCTTAGGTCTGCTCCACGGCGCCCACATCGCCTGGCAACTGGCCCGGAACAAAGGGGGATGAAATGGACTTGCCCCACCTCGACGAAAACCTCAGCTGCGACGAATGCGGTCGCCATGGCGCGTTTGTTTTCGGCGGACACAAACTCTGTCCCGCCTGTTACGAAGCCTGGGGGTCCTGCTGTCCGGAGTTCGGGCGGGAAGCGAACAATTCATCGGAGGGTTGAGCAATGAACAAAGGCATTGGCGTCATTTGTCTGGTTGCGGGCGGGCTGCTGATCGCGTGGGGCTACAATCTTTCGCAATCCCTCAACGCACAATTTACGCGCATCTTTACCGGCTCGCCTGGCGACAAACCCATGTGGCTCTGCATTGGCGGGGGCGTATTGTGCGCGTTCGGCGCGTTCCAGATCTTTGCAGGTAAGAAGTAGCCGCCTGCCTGCTGTCCTAAATCTGCTCCGACTCCGTCGTCACTGATCCGCCGTCGCCTTTGAGCGCACCCATGACCGCATGCCAGGCGAGGATGGCGCATTTGACGCGCGCGGGATATTTGTGGACGCCGGCAAATACCGCCAGCTTCCCGACGTCGCCCGCAAACTTACCGGTCATCACCATGTCGTGGACTTGGGTGAACATTTTTTCCACGTCCGCTTTGGTTTTGCCCTTGGCATACTCCGTGAGCAACGATGCCGACGCCTTGGAAATGCAACAACCCGAACCAACAAAGCTGGCGTCCTTGATCAAATCACCGTCCAGTGTGAGAAACAATTTCAACTGGTCGCCGCAGAGTGGATTGTGACCTTGTGCGGAGCACGTCGCCTGCGGCATCTCATGGAAATTTCGGGGCTTTTTGCAGTGGTCCAGGATGACTTGCTGATAAAGATCGTTTAGATCGTCGAACATGGGAGGAACTATTTTGTCGCCAGATGCGGATTTGCTTCGAGCCGTTCCCACACCAATTGGTCCAGTTCCTCGCGCGCGGCATCGTGCCGGATGCGCTCAATAATTTCGCCGGCAAAGGCGTGAATCAACATCCGCCGCGCCGTCGCCGGTCCAATGCCGCGTGAGCGCAGATAGAAAATGGACTCTGGATTCAACTGCCCGATCGTCGCGCCGTGGGTGCATTTCACGTCGTCGGCGTAAATCTCCAATTGCGGCTTGGTATTGGCGGTGGCGTCGTCGGAGAGCAGCAGATTCTTGTTGGTTTGTTTCGCGTCGGTTTGCTGCGCGAGCTCCTGCACCAGAATACGGCCGTGGAAGACGCCTCGCGATTTGTCGTCGAGAATGCCGTTGAAATACTCGTGGCTGGCGCAATGCGGCTGCGCGTGTTCGACGACCATGTGGTGATCGGCCAATTGCTCGCCGCGCGTGAGATAAAGTCCGTTGAGAACGCATTCCAGTCCTTCGCCCGCGAGGTTGGTGCGGATGCTGTTGCGGGATATTTTCGCCCCGAGCGCGAAGGAGTGAACCCTCACGTTGCTCGCCCGGCCGAACCGCCCGTGAATCGCCGCCATATGAAACGCATCCGCCGCTTCGTCCTGAAATTTCAGCAGTTCAACGATGGCGTTCTCGCCCGCGACGAGTTCGGTTACGGCGTTGGTGAAATAACCCGCGCCGCCTGCTGTCACGTAACTTTCAATCACGGTCAACTGACTGCTCGCCTCGGCGACAATGACGTTGCGCGGCTGGATCGTCGCGCCATTTGGTTTCGCGCTGGCGACATAAATGAGCTGCACTGGGTCGGATACAACCTTGCCAGCCGGCACGTGAATGAATCCACCGTCGAGAAAGAACGCCTGATTGAGGGCGGTGAAGGCGTTGTCCTCGACCGGCGACGACTGCGTGAGATGTTTCTCCAGCAGGGCAGGCTCCCCCGCGAGCATGGCGGTGACGGTGGATACTTTCACCCCTTCAGGCAGATTCGCGATTTTGGATAGCGACGCTGCGTAATGTCCATTCACGAACACCAGACGCGTGCCCGGCAAGTTGGCGAAGGGAAAAACCTTGAGCGCTTCCGCCGCCAGGCCTGCCGTGTTGGCTTCAAACACCGGCTTGAACGGCAGTTTCACGATGGGCGCAACATTCGTGAAGCGCCAATCCTCATGCTGCAGCGTCGGGAAGCCGAGTTCTGCAAAACGCGCCATCCCCCCCTTGCGGAACGGCAGCATCCAAGCGGGCTGTTTTGCGTCACGCTCGAAGCGGTTGAAGTTCTCCCAGTATGCATCCGCCAGCGGCGTGTTTTTTTTCTGTGTGGTCGGGGCCATGTTTGGTTTCAAAAGTTTCCCAATCGAGCGCACAGCTTTTCATGCCGGCGCCGCGGAAGCAAGTCTGCTGCAACGTGGACCCGCGGGAATGAACCCGGGCTTGATCGCACCGGCCTTTGATTGCGGCAACCGCTGTATTGCCACGCCGCGGAGTTGACTTGCTCGCCGGGATTTGGTTTCGAGCGCGATCAGCCTCAAAGCCTTGCCCGGTGACGGCGATTCCCTGGACGTGTGCGGCGCTCATGGCGTGGGCAGCACCGTGGTTGTGCTCTGGCTTGACTTATTTGCGAGCCCGGCGGTTGATTGTGCAATTGCCACGAGCTTTAAGTCGGGCGGTCAGGTGATCTCCCTGGTCGGCGGGGGGGGCCAGTTGAAAAACCAGGGGGTGGGCGTGCTGTTCAAGGCGGCGCTCGTCGCTCGGGCGGCGTTCTGTATTTTAGAACTCGTGGGTTTTGGCATCGAGCGGCGTAGCTCAGCCGAGGACGAACATTTCGGTCTGGATTTGACGCAGCATGGTGAAAGCGCGTACAACGACTGAGCGACAGCAACTCTTTTATGAAAAAAATCGAAGCCATCATCAAACCCTTCAAGCTCACCGAGGTGAAGGATGCGTTAAGCGAAATCGGCGTCACCGGCATGACCGTGACGGAAGTCAAAGGATTTGGGCGGCAGAAAGGCCACACGGAAATCTACCGGGGCAGCGAATACACGGTGGACTTTCTGCCCAAAGTGAAGCTCGACATCGTGCTCCCCGACGCGCAGGTAAAAGCCGCCATCGAAGTCATCACCAAAGCGGCGCACACCGGCAAGATCGGCGACGGGAAAATTTTTGTGATGGCGGTGGAAACCGCCGTGCGCATCCGCACCGACGAGCAGGGTGACGCGGCGGTGTGATGGGGAAAGGAGGCGGGCAGGGGTGGGCGCGCTAAGGCGTGCGAACCGGCAGAGGGCTTGGAAGCGCGTTGCCGGGCGCAGCCGTTTGGTTGCTGCGGATCCAGGGCAAATCAAATCCTCCGGCCCTGCCGGAGCACTGCCGATCCGGGAGTTGTTGCGGCGTTTGTTTTGCGAGAGCCGCCCAATGTTCACGAACGGACTGACGATGCCAACGCCCGAAACCTTGGCGCATTTAGCCGGGGATTCCCAAATTCATGCGCTGTTCATTCCGAAGTATTTGGGCCAGGCGCTGTCCGCCGAGTTGCGGCGGGACATCGGGTCGACAATTTTCGCTTTGGTCGAACACAGAGAGGAATTACTCGAAGAGCGCTGACTGGTGGATCCGAGCTGTGATTGATTTGGTGCGAACGAATTGAAATTTGAATTTTCTCCAGCCGCCCCCATACTTCCACGATGACGAACACGACCGACACGACTTTGCTGCACCTCGAACTGCCTGGTCTCAAGAAGCTCAAGAGCGGAAAGGTTCGCGAGATCTTCGACCTCGGCGACGCATTC
>JANOHH010000129.1:0-1972 GCA_031406395.1 Verrucomicrobiota bacterium
CAGAGGGCCGGAGAGGGTTGGCCTATGCTTTCGGGGGCGGGAAAGCCATCAAGAGTTTCTGGTGCTGGGCGTATCCCGGTCTTACGCCGTCGTGGCAACCGCAACCTCCGTCTCATAAAGATGCGGTTGGCGGGGGACGCCCGCCGGCCCCAAGTTGCGACCTGCGCGAACGCGAAATCCAAAATTGTCTGGCCGCGGCCACGAGCGACCTGCTGAATGTCTAATAAGTCGGCCATCGAAACCAAAAACTTCCCATGCAAAAACCGCGCTTAAGCCCGCGCCTTCATTTTGCCTTCGGCTTGGCTGGATACTGTACCGCCAACGTGCATGTACACATGCGTTCGCGGCCGCCAAGCCATTGGCCAAACAGCTTACACAATCGCAGTCACCCGATCCCCTTGGAAAGACTCCGGTACCCACTCCGGTGATTCCCTTGGTGGCGATGGAAGATGACTTGCCTGACCAATTAATGCTGGGTGAATGTCAAAATCCGGGTAGCGTAGTCTTATCGATTACGGAAAAATACAAGCTTGAGCGAAAGCTCTATGAATATTTCTCTTGAAAGACCGACCGTTCCCAATATATTGAACCACGAAACAATGACCCAGCCCAAATGCGCCAAAATGCTATGAAAAAGTCAAAATCTGCCTTCACCCTCATCGAACTCTTGGTGGTCATCGCCATCATCGCCATTCTGGCGGCAATGCTCTTGCCCGCCTTGAGCAAGGCCAAAACCAAAGCGCAAGGGATTTTGTGCATGAACAACACCAAGCAGATCATGCTCGCCTGGCAGATGTACGCCGGGGACAATAACGAACGCATCGTCATGAGTTATCATGGTGGCGCTGCCCAAGGGGGGGCGATAGCCGCGGACAGAAACGCGGCGCCGTGGGTGGTGGGATGGCTGGATTGGACCACTTCCAAGGACAACACGAACATCCTTTTCCTGACCGACGACAAGTATGCGCGCCTCGGACGGTATGTGGGAAGAAACAAGGGCATCTTCAAGTGCCCGGCGGACTCGTACCTGAGTGGCGCTCAGCGGACCGCAGGATTTACGGATCGCGTTCGGAGCATTTCGGGAAACATCGGTGTGGGTGATGGCAATGCGAAGGATGGCCCTTGGGACCCGATTTACAAGCATATCAAGAAAACCTCTGACTTTATTTTTCCGGGTCCGGCCGATACCTGGGTTTTTATGGATGAACATCCGTGCAGCATGAATGATGCAGGTTTCTTCAACCCGCGTGCGAACAGTTGGGTTGACCAGCCGGCGAGCTACCATAACGGGGCGGCGGGCATCTCCTTTGCTGATGGTCATTCTGAAACGCACCGATGGGCTGCTTCGCTCGCCTCCGACCAGGCAAGAAAGGTAGATACCACTTTCAACGGTGTTACCGCTACGACGGTAGCCGCCAAAGACAAGGACATCAGCTGGATGAGCTATCGCGGGGGGCGAATTTCGAATGCATCGTATTGAGCGCTCCCAACATCAACCGGGCTGAGTTGAGCGCTTTGCAGATGGTTCCTCATGGCGCAGGGCGGAACTGGCAGTTGAACGGACGCGGCATAGGGCAGCGCGGACGGGGTCGCTGTTTTCGCTGATCTAATCGGACGACGCAGGCCGCCGGGCCGCCTTCTTGGCGGAGTGCATTGTTTTGTTGGCGAGCATTCTTGCCTTGGCCCGGCGGGAACGTTTCCGTTTCTGGCGACGAATTTTCTCGATCTCGGCGCGTTGCGCGGCCACGGAGCCATGCTTTTTTTCCTCGATCTTGTCGAGTAACACGCGGCGGGCGATGAAACGATTGAGTCCTTGCTGGCGCGTCTCCTGACATTTGACCTGCAACCCGGTCGGGCGATGCAACAGCATCACGCAGGTGGAAGTCTTGTTGACGTTCTGCCCGCCGTGACCGCCGGAGCGAACGAATGATTCCTCGATGTCGCTTTCGCGCACACCCAACGCCGTCATGCG
>JANOHH010000162.1:0-2518 GCA_031406395.1 Verrucomicrobiota bacterium
TCTCTCCAATAAAGAATTGATCGAAGCACCTCGCAGCGAGTTTGTTTACGTCGCGCTGCTGCAGCGCAAAGGGCTCGAGCGGAAGTATCGCGTTGAAGCGCTTGAGGGCCTCGCCAAAGTCCGCAACACGGACATGTTGGCCGAGTTGATCGCCAGCCTGCGAGCGCTCGATCAGAAGGGCGAAGACTCAGAGCCGGTGCTGCGCGACCTCGTGGTGATCCTGCTCCAAACCAAACCAGCCGACCTCGCCGCCCGGCGAAGCGATCTGGAGAAACTGGCCGGCGAAGCGCAACTGCCGCTGACCCGCCAGATGGCTTACGCGGCGCTGATTACCGCCGACGGTTCAGCCGACAAAATCTGGCCCCAGGCGGAAGCGGACCCCGGCAAGCTATCGGATGTTCTGCTTTCCATCCCTTTGCTTCGCGACGCCAACTTGCGCGCCGCGCTGTATCCGAAAGTCGAGCCGCTGCTGCACAAAGCCGAGCCGACGGAGGTGCGCCGCGCGGCCATCACGGCCATCGCCGCCGTGCCCGGTCACGATGCGGAGACGTTCAACACGCTCGCCGCTTTGGTGAAGTCCGGCACCGAGCGGGCTGCGGCGGTCGCCAGTTTGGAACGGATTCCGCGCAAGTCCTGGCTGGTAGAGCAAGCGGCACCGTTGATCGAAAGCCTCATCGCTTACCTGCAAAGCGTGCCCGTGGACAAACGCACGGAACCCGAAGTCATCAATGCGATTCAGTTTGCCACCGACCTGGCGACGTTGTTGCCACCGGACCAAGCCGCCGCGGTTGGCAAGACCCTGCGCGCGATCGGCGTCAGCGTCTTTGTGGTGCGCGCGATTCCCGAACAGATGCTCTACGACAAGCCGCTCATCGTCGTCGAAGCTGGCAAGCCGGTGGCGATCATGCTCATCAACGACGACGCCATGCCGCACAACCTGGTCGTCGTGACCCCGGGGGCGATGGAGGAAATCGGCACTGTCGCCGAAAAAATGCCGCCTGAACCGGACGCCCAAGGCCGGCATTACACACCGGATTCGCCCAAGGTTCTGCACGCCTCCAAATTGGTCGAGCCGGGGCAGCAGACCAAGCTGAGCTTTATCGCGCCCGAAGTGCCGGGGGATTACCAATATGTCTGCACGTTTCCCGGCCACTGGCGCCGCATGAACGGCACGTTGGCGGTGGTTCAAGATGTGGAAGCTTATCTGGCAACCCACGCAAAGCTGGCCCCGCCCAAGATCACGGAGTGGAAAGTGGAGGAGCTCGCACCGGACCTTTCACAGGTGAGTTCGGGTCGCAATCTCGCGCACGGCAAGGAACTATTTACCAAGCTGGCTTGTGCGGGCTGCCACAAACTTGGCCCGGAAGGAATCAACTACGGTCCGGACTTGACGGAGATTCTCAAGCAGTATCAAGGCAATCGTTCCGATGTTTTGCGCCAGATCCTTGAGCCCTCGCTCGTCATTAGCAACCGCTATCGGAACTTCCAATTCGAAATGAAGAACGGCGACGAATTGCTCGGCATGGTCGTCAAGGAGGACGGCGAAAGTCTGACCGCGCAGACCGGGCCGTCCGAAGCATTGCTTCAAACGTTTAAGAAATCGGATCTCAAGACGCAGCAACCACAAACCTCTTCGCCGATGCCGATGGGATTGCTCAACCAGCTTTCGAAAGCGGAAATTTTCGATCTCCTTGCGTACCTGGAGTCGGGCGGCAAGCTGCCAGCTCACGAGCATCCGCATTGAATTGAAGCTTAAAATTGAAAAGCCGCGGCCGTGCCGCTCGCCGCGTATGTCCGCCGCTTTGCAGTTTTGCATTCTTTTGACATTTGCATTCTTTGGCATTGCCTCGTTCCCATCCAAGCGCAACACTCGGACAACCATTGAACCAAAATTCAAATATGCAAAACTCAAATCACAAACCTGCCTCGCTGGCTGTTGGTGTTCGCCGCTTCTTCCTTTTTCACTTTTTATTTTTCATTGTTCTAGCGTTGGCTATTACCAATCTCGCCTCCGCCAAGGACCGGGTCGTTTATCAAGGGCACGGTGGTCCGGGTCAGGGCAAGCACATTGTTTTCCTGAGCGGCGACGAGGAATATCGGTCCGAGGAAGGTCTGCCCATGCTGGCGAAACTGCTCGCCACGCGGCACGGATTCAAATGCACTGTGCTGTTTCCGATCAATCCCAAGGACGGGACGATTGATCCCAACAACCAAACCAACATTCCCGGCCTGGCGGTGCTCGACTCCGCCGATCTGTGTGTGATGCTGCTGCGTTTTCGCGAACTGCCGGATGCGGACATGAAGCATTTCGTGGACTATGTGAATCGGGGGCAGCCGATCATCGCGCTGCGCACCAGCACGCACGCGTTCGCCTACTCGCGAAACAAACAAAGCCCGTACGTGAAGTACGACTGGCAGAACTAGGAATGGCCGGGTGGATTCGGCCAGCATGTGTTGGGCGAGACCTGGGTCAACCACCATGGCGACCACGGCAAAGAGAGTACCCGTGGAATTATCA
>JANOHH010000170.1:0-2113 GCA_031406395.1 Verrucomicrobiota bacterium
AGCTCAAGAACGCGGCGTTGCAAGGCACGCTCGACCAGCATTACACGAATCTGCTCACGGAAAGTTTTTCCCAACTCACCAAGCAGAGCAACGACGCGCAACTGCTTTTCCAGACGCAGTTCGATTCCGCGAACGCGCAACTCGGCGGTGCGGTGGACGCCTTGTTCCCGCCGGCCAACTATGTGGCGACCACGCTCAAGGCGGTGGTGAAGACGATCAAGATCCGCAGTCAACTGGGCTTGCGCCGGCAGACGTTCTTCGTCCAATACGGCGGCTGGGATCATCACGGTGAATTGCTCAACACGCAGGCGGGAATGCTTGGCACGTTGGACGCGGCCATCGGCGCGTATCAGCAGGCGCTCGAAATGCTCGGCTTGCAGAATGACGTGGTCACGTTCACTGCGTCGGACTTCAGTCGCACCCTGCGCTCGAATGGCCGCGGCACGGATCATGCCTGGGGCGCGAACGCGATGGTCTTCGGCGGCAAGGTGGATGGTGGAAGAATCTTCGGCACGTATCCGGACCTTACGCTGGATGGGCCCAATGACGTGGGGCGCGGCGGTCGATTGCTCCCCACCACCTCGGCGGATGTCTACTTCGCCGAGTTGCTCCGCTGGTTCGGCGTTTCGTCGGGCAACCTGGGCTACGTGTTGCCGAACCTCGGGAACTTCCCCGCGCCGCTCAATTTTGTGTTGGCGTGACATGAACTCCAAATCGGAGTTTGTAATCAGGTGATTTGAAAAAACGCCTCACTTTCATTCTACTCGCGCTGCCTTTGGTGGTCGTGGTGCTGCTATTTTCACAAATGCGTTGGAAATTCTCCCGGCCGGTTGGCGAGCAAGGTGGCATGCCCGAGGTGATCACAAAGGCTGCGGTGGTGTCGGCGGTTTCGACGCCCACGATTGTGCCATCTGCCCCATCCGGGGCGTTCCTCGGGGAAACCATCCTGCGCGACTACGCCCGCCCCAACCTCCCACCGCAGCACGATCTCACCTTGATGTCGCGGCTGATGGAGAACTCGCTGCTGTTGCTGAAGTCCGCCGGAAATCGTCCGCTCAGCGCGAACGAAGATTGGGCGAGCCTGCTGCGCGGGCAGAACGCGGCGCACGAGCGTTTCCTGCCGGATCAGTGCGTGGCGTTGAGCGCGGACGGGAAACTGGTGGATCGCTGGGGCACGCCGTTATTCTTCCACGCGCTCGGCCGCGGCCGTTTTGAAATCCGATCCGGCGGGCCCGACAAAAAACTCTGGACGGCGGACGACATCCACCGAAATGCGGACGGCTCTTTTCGGCGCGGCGCGGATCTGAATCCAGAAAGCCTGCTACCCAAGCCTTACGGACCCGTGATCCCCTTCAAATAAGCGAAGATCAGCTCCGGCAAGTCGTTGCTGTAACCACCTTCGAGCAGGCTGAACATGGGCACGCCGAGCTTGCGCAGTTCCGCCCCCAGCCAGTGAAAATCCTTCGCTTCGAGCGATCCGTGCGCCAGCGGATCGCGCGTGTAAGCATCGAAACCGGCGGACACCGCGATGAGTTCCGGTTTAAAAGACTGCAAATCCTTCAACGCACCCGCCAGTCGCTGGCGATATTCTGAACGCGGCGAGTGTGGGGCGATGGGATAGTTGAAGCAATTGTCGCCGACATTTGCCGCGCCGGTGCCGGGGTAGCAGGGGTGCTCGTGAATCGAGAAAAAGCCGGTGCCCCGCTGGTTCAATAATATGTCCTCTGTGCCGTTGCCGTGGTGAACATCAAAATCGAAAACGGCAACCCGTTGCGTGCCGGTCGCCCGGGCGTGCAGGGCGGCAATCGCGACGTTGTTCAGGTAACAGAAGCCCATCACTTCGTTGCGCGTGGCGTGATGCCCTGGGGGACGCATCAGGCTGAATGCGGGTTCGCCTTTGCGAGCGAACTCCAGCCCAAGCAGAGCGGCGCCGGCAGCATTGCGGGCCAGGCTCTCGATGTTGGGAAAGAACGCCGTGTCGGCGTCGAAATCGCGCGGAATGCGGAGGCGGGCGATGTATTCGGGCGTGTGCGCGCGGAGAATGGCTTCGTCGTGGGCGGGCGTGGGCGCAGCCCAAGTCAGTGGGAACTCGGTTTGGTCGTGCAGCATTTCC
>JANOHH010000248.1:0-1364 GCA_031406395.1 Verrucomicrobiota bacterium
GCAATTCGCGCGGGCGTTCCAGTTCGGCCGCGAGGGTTTCAAGGAGTTGGAGCATCCGCAGGAGTATCGGCTGCGGGCCAAGCCAGACCAAGGAGGAATTTCTGCCGCAGCTCCGCCGGTGTGCATCTTGGATGTACCCCCGAAATCGGAGTTGTTGAGTGGTGGTGGTTTTCGCGCTGCGAAAACCAGCGCCGCGTGCAGCGCGGCGCAACCCTTTGGCAAGACGATACGATGCACCCCCTTCCTTCCGCCCGCTCTGCGCGGGCGGAGTTCTCGCAGCGCGAGAACACCCACCAATCCGGGGTACATCGAAGAGGCACACGCTCCGTCCGGTGCGGAGCCAGGGCTGGCGATCCGTTAGCCGGTCGCAGTGACCGCGCGATTTTTTCGCCCCGCCATCATGAAGTCGAGATACCCGATGAGGCGCTCCTTCATTTCCTTGCGCGGGACGATGTCGTCAATGAGGCCGTGGTCGAGCAGAAATTCGGCGGTTTGAAACCCGGGCGGCAGTTCGGCTTGCGTTGTATCCTTGATGACGCGCGGACCGGCGAAACCGATCATCGCGCCGGGTTCGGCGAGGATGAGGTCGCCGACGCTCGCGTAACTGGCCATCACGCCGGCATAGGCGGGATTGGTGAGGATGCTGATATAGGGGAGGCGGGCCTTGGCGAGATAGCCGAGAGCGGCGCAGGTTTTGGCCATTTGCATCAGGCTGAACATGCCTTCGTACATGCGCGCACCGCCGCTGGTGGAAATAATGACGACCGGCAGGCCTTTTTCCGTGCCGGCCTCGATGAGGCGCGTGAGTTTTTCGCCCACCACCGCGCCCATCGAACCGCCGAGGAAGCTGAAATCCATCACGCCGAGCGCAACGCGGTGTTCGCCAATGCGTCCCACACCGGTTATGACCGCGTCCTTGAGACTGGTTTTCTTCCAGTTGGCGGCGAGTTTGTCCTTGTAGGAGGAAGCGCCGGTGAATTGCAGCACGTCGACGCTGATCATTTGGGCGTTCATTTCCTCGAAGGTGCAGGTTTCAACGAGGGAATGGATGCGTTCGCGGGCGCCAATGGAAAAATGAAACTCACACTTGGCGCAGACCTTGAGGTTCTCGTCGAGTTCCTTATCGAAGATCATGGACTCGCACTTGGGACATTTCTGCCAGAGCCCTTCCGGGATCTCGCGTTTCTTGGATTTCGCGCCGCCGAGTTTGAGCTTGCGTTTGCCGAATGTGGTGGGCTGATCGCTGGCGGGCGGGGGCGTGAGGGCGGGTTCGTGTGAGTCAGCGCCGAGGCCCTTTTTGGTAAATGAAGTGGTGGACATGGTCAAAATCTGGGTTGGACTGGGGGGGCGGGGCGAAAGATGCA
>JANOHH010000285.1:0-1609 GCA_031406395.1 Verrucomicrobiota bacterium
TACGAGCGCTGCACCCCGGCCCCAAACCGGTCTTCAGCCCGGCCGATCTCATTGAGCTGGTGAACACTTTTCGCGAAGTTGGTTTTACCCATGAGCAACGGCTGGCAATCCTGTACCAGTCCGACCCGCATCATCGGGCCCGGCTGTTTGCGTTCCTGAGCATCGTCCGCGGCTGGCACGTCCAGTCCTTTGGCGATTTTGAGTCGGCGCTCGCCTGGCTTTCGGAGGCCGCCGAACTGCCCGCCGCTGCCAGCCGATCGGCTGCGGAAAAGAAGATTCCCGTGCGGCAATTGAAGCGCGAGGTGAATCCGCCCGCGCGTTCGAAGCTGCCAAAGCCCGGCAAGTCCCGTTCATCTTCACCGGCGCGCTGATGCTGCGGACATCGGGAAACTCGAAGCCCTGCCGCGATCAATCATGTCAGCAGATAACTCTCATTTCGATTGTGAAGAGCGCGGGCCGTCGGGCATGATAGGGTTCATGTTTAGGTCCAGCCGGCACGAAGCAATTTCAGATCGCGCGCACTGTTGCCAGCGAACTTCCGCCACCATCAACCAGTCAGCATACAAATAACTCAGACCTTGAAAAAGCATCCCCTCCTAAACCTGATAGCCGGCGCCCTGGCGCTGGTGACGCTGGCCGGTTGCAAATCCATCGGCCCGGGCACCGTTCGCAGGGACCGGCTCCACTATTCCACGGCGGTCGCGGATTCCTGGAAAGAGCAGTTATTGCTGAACATCGTCAAGACGCGCTACGGGGACGCGCCGGCTTTTCTCGAAGTCGTGTCGGTGGTCAGTGGCTATACGCTGGAAACCGGGGTTGGGGTCGGAGGTCAGTTTTCACCCCAGAGTATGCGCGGCGACACCTTCGCCGCCGCCGGGGTGTCGGGCAAGTTCACGGATCGCCCCACCATCAGTTATTCGCCGATGTCGGGCGATAAATTTGCCCGCAGCCTGATGGCCCCGGTGCCGTTGGATTCGCTCATGTTCGTGATGCAGGGCGGGGCGCCGGCGGACTTCATTCTGGGGCTGACCGTGCAGGCTTTTGAGGGGCATCACAACGCGGACACGCAAGGCCGGCAATTTCAACCGGCGGACCCCCAGTTCTTGAAAAAGGTGCAACTCGTGGGCGCCCTCCAGCGGGCCAAGGCCATGGAGACCGAAGTCGTCAAGCACCTCGGCGAAACGGAAATCTGGCTGCGTTTCCGTTCGCCCGAAGGTTCAACCTCAGCGGTGGCGGAAGCAATCGTGAGGGGGGTGAAGATGAGTGCGGGATTGGGGGGAATACCGGGCTTAGGCCGGTAGCAACAGGAAATCGCCGGAAACGGCGCCCCCGGGATACGCTCCGGCGAAGACGAGAGTTCCCGACGGAAAGCCAGATAGCCAAGACAACAGCGATCTAACGAATGGCGATTTCCTTACGAACCGGTCGACGAGGCCCGGGTCATCACGCTACCGACCTTGGAAAAAATCGTGCTGATGCTGGTGGCCACATTCGGCATGACGGCGCCGGCCGCGACGGCCACAAAACCGGCCATGAGCGCATACTCAATCAGGTCCTGGCCGCGATTGTCTTTCCAAATTTTCAAACGTAACAGCAAGTCAACTACATT
>JANOHH010000293.1:0-3215 GCA_031406395.1 Verrucomicrobiota bacterium
TTGTCCATGCCGCCGGACATGATCACGTCCAAGTCCGAACCGTCGGGGCGCGCGCGATAGATGTGGGCCGCCTTATCGTTCAGCGTGCGACCATTACCGAGCTTGTGGGTCTGCTCGGCGAAGGCGCCTTTCGTCCAGTAAATGTAGCCGTCCGGTCCGAGGTGTGGCCCGTGGACGTCATTGGCGCAACCGGTGAGCGTGTCGCCCTTCCACCACTCCTCGCGCTGGTCGGACGCGCCGTCGCCGTTGGTAGCGCGAAACCGCCAAATGCTTGGCGGCGCGGCGACGTAAACCCAGCCGTCATGCCACAAGCAACCTTGCGGGAACATCACCTTTTGGGCGAACACCACTGATTTGTCAAAGCGGCCATCGCCATCGGTGTCTTCGAGCCGGAGAATGCGCGCGGTCGGATGCTTGAGCTGGTCCGACGGTTTGTCGTTGGAGCCGGACGAGTCGGTCACATAAAGCCGGCCCCGGTCGTCAAAGCTGGCGCTGACGGGGCGCTGGATGAGATTGGTGCCGGCGGCGAGTTCGACCGCAAAACCATCAGGGACGACGAAGTTTTGGGTGGGAAATTTATTGGTCTGGGCAGCGTGCGTGGTGAAGACCGTCAGCGCAGCGAGCGCGCAAAAGGTTTTTCCGAAATGCTGTATCATAAAAGTGGCGATGCTGCGTCGAGTAAAGCGACCCGGCGGAAGTTTGCAAGCCTTTCAAGCGGCAAACCGGTAAACTTGGGCCGGGAATTCGCCGTTGCCTGCCCTTGCCCGGTCGCCTAAACTGACGTCGCATGAAACATCAGCTCGATTTCGAAAAGCCGATCTTCGAACTGCAACGCAAGCTGGATGAGCTTCGCCAGCACCCCGAGACGCACGCCATGGGGATCAGTTGGGAAGAGGAAATCCAGCAGATGGAAGTTAAACTCGAGGAAACCCGCCGGCAGGTTTACGCCCACCTCAGCCCTTGGGAACGCATTCAGCTCGCTCGTCACCCCAAACGCCCCTACACGCTCGACTATCTTACCTCCACGTTTACCGAATTTCGCGAATTGCACGGCGACCGCCTCTTCGCCGAGGATCGCGCGATGGTGGGTGGGTTCGCCCGGCTCGGCGAGCACCGCGTGATCGTCATTGGCACCCAGAAGGGGCGCGACACAAAGGAAAACATTCTCCGCAATTTTGGCTCCGCTCATCCCGAAGGCTACCGCAAGGCCCTACGGCTGATGCGCCTCGCCGACAAATTCAGCCTGCCCATCATCACGCTCATTGACACGGCGGGCGCGTACCCCGGCGTTGGCGCCGAGGAACGCCATATCGCCGAGGCCATCGCGGTAAACCTGCGCGAAATGACCCTGCTGGACGTGCCTGTCATTGCCATCGTGATCGGCGAGGGCGGTTCGGGCGGCGCGCTGGGCATCGGCGTGGCGGATCGCGTGCTGATTTTGGAAAATTCCTATTACTCCGTGATCAGCCCCGAAGGTTGCGCCGCCATTTTGTGGAAAGACCGCGCCGCATCCGCCAAGGCCGCCGCCGCCTTGAAGATCACGGCGAACGAGTTGTTGGAATTCAAACTGGTGGATGAAATCGTCCCCGAACCGCTCGGTGGAGCACACACCGACCCCACCGCCACGGCGGCGGCCTTGAAATCCGCTTTGCTCCGTCATCTCGACGAACTCCTCGCCCTGCCTGGCCCTGAACGACTCAAGAAACGTTACGATAAATTCCGCGCCCACGGCCATTTTCTAGAAACCGCTCCGACGCCGGCCGAAAAGAACGCCGCCAAAAAGACTCCCCGACGCGCAGCCCACGCTGCGCCCGCCGGGACATGATGGATTGCGACAGAGGCCGCGCGCGATTTCAACCGTGAAGAGGCACGAACTGAATTTCACTGGTGAATCCGAAGACCTGGTCGTTTCCGTCAGATCGTAAATCCCCATGCCCGCACTCTATCCGCTCACGTTCCAACCGATCTTCAAAAAACGGGTCTGGGGGGGACGGAGTCTGGAACGCCTTTACCGAAAACCTTTACCAATCGGCGCGCCCATCGGCGAATCGTGGGAGATCAGCGACCGTCCCGGTGACGCCAGCGTCATCGCTCACGGACCGCTCGCGGGGAAAAATTTGCATTGGCTGGTGGAAAATCATCGCGCCGATTTGCTCGGCGCCGCGCGGCTCGCAGGGGGTCGTTTTCCCCTACTCATCAAACTGCTCGACGCGCAGGAGAAACTTTCGCTCCAGGTTCACCCCCCCGCGCACAGTGCTGCGGAACTTCACGGTGATCCGAAAACCGAGATGTGGTTCATCGCCGAAGCCGCACCGGGCGCGGAACTTTATGTGGGGCTAAAGACCGGCGTGACGCACGCCGACTTCGAGCGGCGCATCCGGGACGGCAGGGTGGCTGAATGTTTTCACCGGGTGGCCGTGCGCGCGGGGGACGCCATGTTTCTGCCAAGCGGCCGGGTTCATGCCATCGGGGCGGGATTGGTGATCTTTGAAATCCAGCAAAATTCCGACACCACGTATCGCGTCTTTGACTGGAATCGCGTTGGGCTCGACGGCCAGCCGCGAGATCTGCACGTCGCGCAATCGCTTGCGAGCATTGACTTCAACGACTTTGAACCCGCACTGGCCAGCGGCGAAGAGACCGCGGGGACCAATTGCCGCATTCGCACGCTCGTCAGCGATACGCTATTCAGCGTGGAATTGATTTCCGCCCAAAGCGACGGCGTCATTCCCCTGCCCGCCTCACGGATGCAGATCATCGGCGTGGTTACGGGTAAAGTGCGGGTCAGCGGCAGTTCGACGCCCGTGTTGCGCGCCGGAGATTTTTGCCTGTTGCCTGCCTGCCTCCCGAAAATTGAACTGATCGCCACCCCGAACGCCCAATTCCTCCGCACCGAAACGAATTGACTGCGTTTGCTTTGAGCACTCCGCTTTTTCGGCAGGCAAAAATCTGGCTTGGGGTTTGGCGCAAAGCGAGAATTGTTCAACTCCCGCCCTCACCCAGCCCTCTCCCCAGAGGGAACAGTCATCTCGTGCCTGCTTTTTGGCGGACGTGTGTTTGACCGGCTCTGATGCGCGACATTCCAGAAGACGGCGAAGGATACTCCCTCTCCCCGGGGGAGAGGGTTGGGGGACCAAGGGCGACCTGTCGCGAAAACGCACGATTATCGAGCCCACGATCGACACTCCCGCCGACGATTGCATCCGCGGTCGGGT
>JANOHH010000297.1:0-7749 GCA_031406395.1 Verrucomicrobiota bacterium
CTCGGCGCGCGAGTTCCGCGAGTTGCGTGGCTCGTGTGGCTTCGTCCTCACTGAGGAGCATCGCATAGAGCAAGGCGGTGGCGCCCTTGGGGTCGCGCGCGGCGGCGCGGATGTTTTCCGGGAGTGATTCGCGCAGTTCGACGGCGTAGCGGAGGTGCAGTGGCGTGGGGTTGCCGAGACTGGGCAAAATACTCGCGGCCTGAATGGCTGCGGCCGGGGTTGCGAGTCCGCCGGGGCCGGCGGGAAAGCCGGGGATGATGGGAGGAAACGCGGAGCGGGATTTGGCTTTCTTGCTCACGCTGGCTTCCCGGTCATCATCCGGAATAACCCTTGCGCTGGAAAACTTTCCATCCCAGTTGGGATCAATCGCGCGGAGGCGTTCTTCAAGCGGTGGATGCGTGGCGAATGCGTTGAAGAACGAATTTTTCAAGGCGTTGCTAAAAAACATGTGGCTGGCTTCCTGGGCGTGTTCATTTTTGAGGCGGGAGCCTTCATGAACGGCCCTGATTTTTTGCAGAGCGCCGGAAAGTCCGTTCGGATTCCGCGTGAACTGCACCGCTGAAGCGTCGGCGAGAAATTCGCGCTGGCGGCTGACCGCCGCCTGGATGAGTTGGGCGAAGAAAACGCCAACCCAGCCGAGAATCAACAATGCCATACCGAGCAAGGGCAGGGGATTCTTGTCTTCGCTACTTCGGCTCCGACTGTGCAATAGCACGCGGCCAATCACGGTGAGGCAGACGATGCCAAAAATAATTCCCATGAGGCGGAGATTAAGTCGCATGTCGCCGTTCAGGATGTGGCTGAATTCGTGGCCGATGACGCCTTGCAATTCGTTGCGCTTGAGCGTGGCGATGCAGCCGCGCGTGACGCCGATGGCGGCGTCGTTGGGTGTGTGGCCGGCGGCGAAGGCGTTGATGCCGTGCTCGTCATCCATCACATAAACCTGCGGGGTGGGGACGCCGGAGGCGATGGCCATTTCCTCGACCACATTTAGGAGTTTGCGTTCAAGTGGGTCATGGGTGTTTGAATCCACGAGACGTCCGCCCAAGGATTCGGCGACGGCGCTGCCGCCGCTAGAAAGCTGCGCAGACTTGAGCAGGCTGGCGGAAATGATGACCGCCAGCGTGCCGCCAGCGGCAAGCAGGAAGAGTTTGGGATTCCAAAGCGCGAAGCTCGCCAGCTCACCTTGATAGCGGTAGGTGGTCGCGCCTTGAAAGATCAGGAGGGACGCGAAGTAAACCGACGCGATGATGAGCACCACGGCGACGATGAAGTAAAACACCAGCAATTTGGTGTTGCGGCGGGCTTGGTCCTGGCGGGCGAAGAAGTCCATCCTCAGTATCGGTTTGCTGTCATTGCCCTGGCGCCATAACGACCGAAACCGTTGAAAACGGTTACGGACGTCGGAACGCGATTAACACCCAGCTGAAGCAGGGTGTTAAACGGAGTCTTATTAGAACGAAACCTTCACGGCTTCGCGTTCCTCCGGTTTTTCCACCGCGAACAATTCGGCGGGGCCGAAGTTGAACATGCCGGCGATGATGTTGCTCGGAAAGGTTTCCCGTCCGGTGTTGTAGCCCATGACGCTGTCGTTGTAGGCCTGCCGCGCGAAGGAGACTTTGTTTTCCGTGGAGGTCAGTTCTTCCATGAGCTGATTCATCGAAGTGTTGGCCTTGAGGTCGGGATACGCCTCGGTAAGCGCGAAGAGCCGGCCCAAGGCGCCGCTGAGCGAACCTTCGGCGCTGGACAATGACTTCATGGCGTCGGGATCGCCGGGATTGGCGGCCACGCGGGTGTTGGCGGAGGCGGCGGAATTGCGCGCGGCGATGACGGCCTCAAGTGTGCCGCGTTCGTGTTTGAGATAACCCTTGGTGGTCTCGACGAGGTTTGGAATCAAGTCGTACCGGCGCTTGAGTTGCACGTCAATCTGCGCCCAGGCATTTTTGAACCGGTTGCGCAGCGCGACGAGCTTGTTGTACATCCCGGCGATGATCATCGCGGCGAACACCGCGAGGCTGACCAAAACAATCAGGACGATTAAGAGTGGACTCATATAATTATGTTCTTTCTTTGCGGTTTAACCGCGTATGACAGTTAGGGCAAAGTCAGGGATGCGGCAATTACAAATTCAAGGGACAATTCAATCGCTACGACCTGGCTCAAGCCGGAGCGCTTACCATTGCTGGTGGCGATGAAAACTGTCCTTGCCCGACGGCGGGCGAGCCCGGGTTGGGCCAAGCCCGCCTAGTGGCTATTTGGCAAACCCGCGTTGTTTGAGCCAGAACTCGCAATCGTGCGTCCACGGATGCTGCTCGCCGCTGCCGTAGGGTCGCGAGCCGAGGCCAATCCTATGCTTGTCGCGTTCGTAGGTGTGCAGATCGAACCACGCATCAAGTTTGAAACAAACTTCTCCTGATTCAGAATCACCTTCGGGTCAATCGCGCTCCGTTCCGTAATCTGGATGGCGGTGATGATGCCGAACCAAAGTTATCCGGATGCCGTCCGACAACTGCCGGTAGAGAAAATGGTAAGGAAACCGTTTCAAGTTGGCCCGATGGAAGCCCGATTGGAGAGGGTGAAATCTTCCGGGGTTTGCTGCGGCTCGCTCGATTACTTGACGCAATTCTTTTTTGAACTCCTCGCCCAACCGGTGTGAAACCTGGTCATACCGCTGGAGTGCTTCCGCGACGTCATTCTCGACGGCCGGATGATACTGGACTTTCACTTCTTCCGGCGGGCCTCAACGCGTTGCCAGAACTCGGCATCGTGTAGCACCTGCACCTGGCCACTTTCAATCTCCCGTTCACGCCGCTCCGCCTCCGCCAGTTCTTCGGCTTCCGACCACGTTTCGGATAATGGTGGCAACGAGGTCAAAAGCGATTCCGCCAACAAGGCGCGGTCCTGAACCTTAAGAGCAAGCGCCTTTTTCTCGATTTCTTCAACGGCTGTCATGGTGCAACCGTACCCCGTCTTTTTCAACCTGGCAAGTGTTTGAAGTAAACAGTGTTTGAAGTAAACGGCTCAGACCCGTGCGTAACTCGCAAAAAAGAGTCAAGTCCGCCGTCCGCCGCTATTTGGCGAACCCGCGTTGTTTGAGCCAGAACTCGCAATCGCGCGTCCACGGATGCTGCTCGCCGCCGCCGTACGGCTGCGAGCCAAGGCCGATCCCATGCTGGCCGCGTTCGTAGATGTGCAGATCGAACGGCACACCCGCCCGACGCAGGGCGCTGGCAAACAAAAGCGCATTCTCCACCGGCACGGCCTGGTCTTCCACCGTATGAAAGACGAAACATGGTGGCGTGTCTTTCGTGACTTGCAGTTCGTTCGAAAGGTCTTTCACCAGTGCCGGCGCCGGATTCTCGCCGAGGAGGTTTTTCTTGGACCCGCCATGGGTGAATTCGCCCATCGAGATGACGGGATAACACAGGATGCCAAGATCGGGCCGCGAACTGACCCGCTCAATTGGATCGGCGGTGTCCGCTTTGCCCGCATCGAAATGCGTGAGCAGGGTGGAGGCAAGATGTCCACCGGCGGACGAACCCATGATGCCGATGCGCTTGGGATCAAGTTTCCATTCCCCAGCCCGGGTGCGCACGGTGCGGACGGCGCGGGCGGCATCCTGCAACATCGCCGGATGATGATAGCCGCCGGGGGCGAGCCGATATTTCAGGGCGAAGCCGGCAATGCCCTGTTCATTCAGCCAAAGCGCGTAGCTCCGCCCTTCATGTTGCGCGAGACCGGCGTAGCCGCCGCCCGGGCAGATCACGATGGCCGCGCCTGTGGCTTTGGCTGACGTGGCCAAATAAGCGGTGATTGTGGGGATATCTTTGTCCGCGTTGCCCAGCGCGCCGGGAGCGCCATCCGGCCAGAGGGCGAAGGAGTTTGAGGATTGAGCGGGCAACGACAGACTGGTAGCTAATAGCAGCAGCAACGTGAATCGTTTCATGGCGCGCAGCATAGGGATGCCGATGGAGTAATTCAATCGCATCCTGCGGTCGGCAGGCTGGAAACGGCGGCCAGCAATTGTAGCGTCAGGTCTCTGATGTGCCGCCCGGAAGGGGACCCTCGTGACTGCCTTCGAACACAGCCCTATCGGCCCGCACGCTTCCGCGTCGAGGGCGACTCAAACAGCACGGCAATCTTTGTCTTCTGGCATCACGCAACGGACATTTTTCGGTCTTGGGCTGCGCAATCCACCCGACAAACCAAACCCCCAAATCCGCTTCTCCAACCGCCCAAAAACGCCAGTCGCCTTTTGCGAACCACAATCCCCTAGGTTCGTCGCCGTTCGGCAAGGACCGGGGAACCCGCCACCGGCGATTTGGGGGCTTGCAAATTGAGGGCGCGGAGCAGAGTATTGGGCGAATCACAGCCAGCGACGGCAGCAGTCGCAAATTTGGAATACGGACCAGATTATGAAAACGATGAGCACCGGGATAAACCAGGATCCGAAACCGCGTTACAACCTGCGGGCCGGTCAGTATGAATCCCCGCTCGTGCGGCAACTGGCGTTCACCCTCATCGAACTCCTGGTGGTCATCGCTCTCATCGCGATTCTCGCTGCCATGCTGTTGCCCGCCTTGTCCAAGGCCAAGCTCAAGGCCCAGTCCATCACCTGCGTCAGCAATCAGAAACAACTCTCGCTCGCCTGGGTCATGTACACCAATGACTACAGTGATAAATTAGTGCCGAACTGGGCGGGCGATCCGCGCGCCTGGATTGATGGCAGCAAAGGAAGCGTGCAGGACCTGCCGGGTGCGACTAATCTTGTGGCCCTCAGAAGTGGCCTGTTATATTCATACAATCCGAACGATGGAGTTTACCAATGCCCGACGGCCAAAGGGGGGCCCCCGTCCCCGGCGTATATGAAAAATGTGAAACTCGTCCGCCACTATTCCTTGCAAGGCCGGATGGGGGGCGGCAATGGGAAGAACGGCTCGCCGGATACAAGTTGGGTTTTGGGACCAAAATATCCGCAATACGAAAAGCTCGTTCAAATCAAGGATCCTTCTCCCTCGGAAGCCATGACCTTTTTGGACGAAAGCCTGCTGTGCCTCGACGATGGTTACTTTGCGGTGAATGCTACGACCCCCAATGAATGGCAAAATTCGCCCACTGCACGCCACGGTAATTCGGGCGTATTCGCGTTTGCCGACGGTCACGCGGAACGCTGGCGATGGCGGGTGGTGAACCTAGAGCAGGACTTGTCCGTCAGTGTCACACGGTACGGCGTGAATACGACTGTAGACTTGAGGCGGGTGCAACAGGCGGTCTATCGCTAACCGACGGTCGGAACTGCCTTCCAATGCCGGGGCGGGAGAGTCCCGTCCGCTGCTACGGTAATCGCACCGAATCAGGCCGATGGTTTGTTTAAGATTCAGACCGATTTTTCCCTGGCAGGACGCTTAAAACTTTCCTGCGTTAAATTTATTGTGCTGCGCTATCAAATTAGAGAGTTTGTTCCTGTTCTGAGGCGCGATGGCCAGCAAGCTAGCAGCCTAAAACGCGGGATGAACCCGATGAGTTTCCGGTTCCCCGGCTGACGAAAGCTGTGCCTGGTCATTTGCCAGTCTGAAAAAGCTCTATTGAAAATGTAAATTGTGTTGGGAAATCTTTCCCGCAAAAACCATACCGCCGCCATGAAACGAATCCACCGCCGAACATTTCTCAAAGACTCCTTTGCCGCCGCCGCCGGTCTGGTGGTGATGCCCACCATCATTCCCTCTTCGGCCCTCGGGCTGGGTGGAGCAGTGGCACCGAGTGAGCGCATTGTGCTCGGCGGCATCGGTATTGGCGGCCGGGGTCGGGATGATTTGCGCGCGATGCTGCCCGAGAAAGACGTGCAATTTGTTGCTGTCTGCGATCCCCAGAAGTCGCGACGGGAGATCGTCAAGAAGCTGGTGGACGATACTTATGGTAATACCGATTGCGCGCTCTACAGCGACATTCGCGAGTTCCTCGCGGCGCGGACCGACATCGATGCCGTGCTGAGCGCGACGGGTGATCGCTGGCACGCGTTGGCGGCGATCTGGGCGATGCGGGCGGGCAAGGATATTTATTCGGAGAAGCCATCCTCCATGACGATCGCCGAGGGCCGCGCCGTGTTGGACACAGCGAAGCGTTACGGCCGCGTTTACCAAACCGGTACGCAGCGGTTGAGCGAGGCCAACCATGTTTACGCCATCGAACTGGCGCGGATGGGACGGTTGGGCAAGGTGCATACGGCCTACGCCCACATTGCGCCCTGGGATGCGGCCGCGATGCGGTTTGACTGGTTGCCCGGTCAGGCCGAACCCCCCGTCGAGGAATCCAGTTGGGATCTCTGGCTCGGGCCGTGTCCGAGGCGACCCTACAATCCGGAATACACGCGCGGCGGCTGGCGCGGCTTCTACGACTTCCACACGAGTTGCATTGGCGAATGGGGCGCGCACACTTTTGCCCAAGCGATGGCCGGGCTGGGAATGTTGCATACCGTGCCGGTTCACTACGAATACGTCGATAATATCAGCGGCGACACCATGGTGACCCGGTTCGCCAATGGGACAAAAATGATTCTGTCCCGGGGCGACAAGTACTGGCACGGCAGCTGTGGCGAACGGTTTGTTGGCACCGAAGGCTGGGCGGGGGCCGCCGACGGTTATCGGAAAACGGAAGCTTCGTCCCCAGCATTGCTCACGGATTTTGACAAGGTGGTTCACGAATACCAGACGCGGACGCAGCGAGCCATGAGTCACACTCGCAATTTCCTCGACTGCGTGAAGTCCCGCCAGCTTCCCGTCGCGAATGCCGAGGTGATGCATCGATCCATGAGCGCGGTGCACGCCGCGAATATCTGCATGTGGCTAAAACGCGATCTGACCTCTGATCCGGTGAAAGAGGAATTTGTCAGAGACGAGGAAGCGAACCGTCTGCGTTCCCGTGCCATGCGGGAGCCCTTTATCATTTGAGTAACGGCCGATTTTCCCTGCACCTATCAAAATGAAAAACATTCTACTGATCGCTGCGCTGTTATGCGCCACCGTCGGGGTTCAAGCCGCCGATGAAGCGGCTGGGCCTACGCCCCTCCTAACCCAGCCGGCCGACAAGTTAATTCAGGTCCTTCAGTCCGACGCCAGCCGGAAGGCAAAGGCTGATGCCTGCCGAGAACTGTCGGTCGTTGGAAATAGCACGGCGGTTCCGGTGCTCGTCGGCCTGCTGGCAAATGAGGAACTAAGTCACATGGCCCGTTACGCGCTGGAAACGATCCCGGGCGAGAGTGTAAATCAAGCGCTGCGGACGGAACTCCCCAAGCTCCAAGGCCGGCTGCTGGTTGGCGTCATTGGAAGTCTGGGTGTGCGCCGCGATCCTGAAGCCGTGAAGCCATTGTCGATGCTGCTCAAGAGTGCCGATCCACAAGTCGCGCAAGCCGCCGCCCGGGCGCTCGGCAGCATTGGAACGACGGGTGCCGTCCGGGCCATCGAAGCTGCGCTTGGGAAAACCGCACCGGCCAACCGGCTGGCCTTTTGTGATGGTCTCTTCCGGTGCGCCGAAGGCCTGACGGCCAAAGGCAAGACGCGCGATGCCGTTGCCATTTACGACCGGCTCCGCGGGCAATCCGATCTGCCCCATCAAGTGCGCGCCGGGGCCCTGCGTGGCAGCATCGTGGTCCGCGGTAAAAGCGGGCGTTGGTTGCTCAAGGAATCCTTGGCGTCGGGCGACTCCATTTTGTTTGACGCCGCCGTCCGCGCCGCCATGGAGATGCCCGGCTCG
>JANOHH010000308.1:0-1218 GCA_031406395.1 Verrucomicrobiota bacterium
ATCATGCCCTGCAATTCGGTGATCGAGCTTTTCATCATGCCGGCCAAGCCTTCGAGCGAACGACCAATGGCCACCTTGGCTTTGACCGCTTCAAACTCGCGCTGGAATTTCTGAATTTCCCGCAAGCTTTGGCCGATGATCTCCGTGTTCTGTTTGTAGAGTTGTTCCAAGCTGTCCGCCTGACTCTTGTTCTCATTGAGATCCTGTTCGACGGTGGCCAGTTCCTCCGCGTAGTGGGCGCCGTTGGCCTCATCGTTGGCGGCCGCCGCGGCTTGCAGCATGCCTTGCAGGTCATCGCGCTGGCGCTCCTGCCGTTTGATCTGGTCTTTGAGCAGGGCGATCTGGCCGGCCAACTGGCCGTTGGCGTAGTGGGCCTTGTCCGCCTTGACCTTGGAGTCGCGAATGCCGCGCTCGACGACCGCCTGATTGATGGCGTCGGTCTCGGTGGCTTTCTCGGCCATAAGACCGAACCAGATGAACACCCGTTTGATGGCTCTGAACATAATGATTTTCCTTTCGCTTACTTCTTGGTCGGCGGCTCTTCTTCTTCTTCCAACAGAATCTTCTTTTCCAGAATGAACTCCAGTTGCGTGTTGAGCTGACTCTCGTTCGCGGCCCCCACCACCGTCGCCCCCAATTTCTTGACGCCCGCGAAAACCTTGGCATCCACGTCAAACGCCACGAAGTGAACCGCCACGCTCGTCGATTTTTGCGCAGCCTCCTGCTGGAGCTTCGCGAGGCAGGCAGCCGGATCGGGGCCGATGGTATTCATGCCGTCCGTGATGACGAGCACATGCTTGCGCGTCAGGCCCGAGTTGAGCACGGCCTGACCCGCGGTGGTGAGCGTGTTTCCCAGAGGGGTGCCGCCGTTCGGCGCAGAAAAGCCCCGCGCCCATGCGGTCAACGCGGTAGCGTTGAAGGGTCCGAACGGAATCGCGGCGGACGGCCCATCCTTTCGAAACACAAACAAACCCGAATGGATCTTACGCGGGCTGCCGGCGGCGCTATTGGTGGCGAAAGTCTGAAGGCGATTGGCTATGGCCACCAACGCGCGATTGGCGATGAGATATTTCGGGGAGAATCTCCCGGCTTCGTCCTTGACCGGATCTTTCATGCTACCCGAAGTGTCATAGACGATGGCGACGGCGACGCCCTCGTCGGCAGCGGCAGCCGAGGTCGCGCTCGCAACAAGGACGTTCAGCGCGAGCAGAACCGCGA
>JANOHH010000318.1:0-1892 GCA_031406395.1 Verrucomicrobiota bacterium
CCGTCGGGCGCGATGTCGAGCAGCGCCTTGTGGAAGTTCTCGCAGGCAAGGATGTGGCCATTGGCGCGGAGGAAGGTGCCCGAGACGTGGAGGTTCAAATACTTGAGCGGCTGGCGCTCCTTCGTGACGCGGACGAACGGGCGATTCGCGAAAAACACCTCGCCGTCGCGCCAGACCGGGGCCTCCGACCACGGTTCCATTTCAGGTGAGCCGGGCACTTCGACATAGAGCGTGGGTCTAATCGCGCCGAAGTCGATGGCCGCGCCGGTGATCGCCAGCGCTGACAACGACAAGGAAAGGACGAGGATGGGGAAAGCCTTCATGGACTCGCGAGGAAGGTTGCGTTCATCGCTTGGTTCGCTTTGGCTCCAACTCACGCACCCGCGTCAACAAGCGGTCCAGTACTGCCAACTGGCAAATCCGCGGCGCGATGGCGAAGCTGCCCGCCGGGCGCTCGATCATTTGCGTCGGTAGCAAAACGTCCACCGCCCGGCCCAGTTCGCTGCCCGGTTCATTGCTCAGGCCGATGGATTTCACGCCCGCGGTTCTCGCTTCCAACACGGTGCGTAAGGGAAACTGCGTCTCTCCCGAATGGGAAATGGCGATCAACACCAACCCGCTCACGGGCGGCGTGAACGCAAAACTCGCCATTTGCGCATCCTGAATGGGCAGCGCCTGTTTGCCCATGGTGAAGAGGACGTCCGTCAACACAAGCGCGATGCCGTGAGAGGCGCCGACCCCGGCCAACACCACTCGCGCCGCACCCCGCAAAAGCGCCGCTGCGGCCGTCAACGCAGAATCCGTTGCCGCCACGCTGGCGGCGATGTCACTCCCGTAATCATGCTCGCCATTCGCCGCCGGCTTCGCCCCGCCGCTCCCGGTGAGTTCCCGCAGCACGTTATATTTGAGGTCCTGAAAGCCGTCAAAGCCGGCAGCCCGGCAGGCGCGCACGACGGTGGCATCGCTCGTGTGGAAGCCCGCCGCAACCTCGCGCAGGCTCTGCTCGGCGACCAACCCCAGATCACGCAGGAGCCGCCGGGTCACTTTCGCCTCGCTTGCGCGCATGTCGGCAAGGCGGGATTGCAGGGTATCTCTGACGGACATGCGACAAGGATAAAATATTATGTTGCATACGCAACACAAATCTGCGTTAATCCTCATCAATGACTAACCCACGGCTCCATGATCGCGCTGCCGGCCGGCCCGACGAGCGGAAAAGCGACCAGTTCGTCCCGGGGCAACCTGAGGAACTTCAAGCCAACGGCGTAGGACAGACTGGAAACCCGAGATGAAACCGACCCGCATTGGGATCATTGGTTGTGGCAACGTGTTGGGGGCCTATCGTGCGAGCATTGACCGGCTCCGGTTTCGGGGGCAGGCCGAGGTCGAGCTGGCGTGCGGGCGCGAGACTCAGCGGACCGCAACGGTCGCCCAGCTCGGAGGCTGCCGGTTTACCACCGACGAGCGCGAGGTCGTGACGGCGCCAGAGGTGGACCTCGTGATCGTTCTCACTTCGATGCCGGAGCACGCCCGGCTTGCCGAAGCCGCGCTCGTAGCGGGCAAGCATGTCTTGGTCGAAAAACCGCTCGCCACTTCCCTGCCGGACGCGAAGTTGCTGGTCGAACTGGCGCAGCGCAGTTCCGGCCATTTGGTTTGCGCCCCATTTACGATTCTGAGTCCCACTTTCCAAATCCTCGCGAATCGCATCCGCCATGGCGACATCGGCAAACCCTGTTCCGCCCGCGCCCGCTACGGTTGGGCCGGTCCGGACTGGACCGAATGGTTGTACAACCCCGGCGGCGGCTGTCTGTTTGATCTCGGCGTGTATTGCCTCACGAGTCTGACCGGCTTGCTCGGCCCGGCGAAACGCGTGACCGCCATGACCGGGGTGG
>JANOHH010000325.1:0-5153 GCA_031406395.1 Verrucomicrobiota bacterium
CAAGGCGTCTCGCAGGTATTCATGGGCGTGAACCTCAAGTGCGCGAGCTGTCACGACAGTTTTGTCAACGACTGGACGCTGGCTGACGCTTACGGGTTGGCGGGCGTTTATGCCGACGGCCCGCTCGAAATGGTCTATTGCGACAAACCCACCGGCAAGATCGCCGCGCCTAAATTCATCTACGCGCAGTTCGGCGAGTTGGCGGGTTCCACCAACAAGGCGGTCCGGCTGGACCAACTGGCAAAACTCATCACCCAACGCACGGATGGACGACTCTCCCGCACGCTGGTGAACCGGTTGTGGCAAAAATTCTTCGGGCGCGGCCTCGTCGAGCCGCTCGATGACATGGAACATCCGGCTTGGAGCCCGGATGTGATCGATTGGTTAGGCGAGGATTTCGCCGATCACGGTTACGATGTGAAGCATTTGATCGAGGTCATGCTGACGTCGCGGGCCTATCAGTTGCCCGCGACGCCGGCGACCGAGCAGGTCGGCACTGACTTTGTGTTTCGCGGGCCGCAAGTGCGGCGGTTGTCGGCGGAACAATTCCGGGACGCCGTGGGCGCGCTCACCGGGGTCTGGTATGACCAACCGGCCACGCAATTCCTGCGCGCCGATGGTTCAACCAATCATTTCACCGCCACCCGATCCGCACTCGTTGGCGCGGACACGCTGCAAGTGGCGCTGGGCCGACCCAACCGCGAGCAGGTGCTGACCTCGCGCGCCAGCGCGGCGACCACCTTGCAAGCGCTGGAGTTGACGAACGGTGCGGAACTGGCCGAGGTGTTTTCACGCGGTGCGGAAAAAGTGGTCACAGCCGAAGTTCCACCCGACGCCGTGGTGACGCAACTTTATGCCAAAGCCCTGGGTCGCCAGCCGACGCGGGCGGAAGCGCAACTGGCGACGAGTCTGGTGGGCCAGCCGGTGCAGAAAACCGGCGTGGAAGATTTGCTTTGGGGGTTGACGATGATGCCGGAGTTTCAATTGATTTATTGAGCAACGAATTAGAATGGAGAAGATGACAAAGCGTCCGTTCTCTGCGAGAATAAGATCATGAATTCCCTGGCGGAACTGAAAGCAAAGGCCCTCGGGTTGCCGAAGGCGGAGAGAATCGTGCTCGCGCAAAGCCTGTGGGCAAGCGTCGAAGACGATGAGCTACCCGGCTTTACCGAGACCGAACTCCGCGAAGAATTGCAAGCGCGCTTGCGCGATGAGCCGGATGCGCGTTGGAAGAACCACGACGAGGTCATGGCTGCGGCCCGCCGGGAATTCGGATGCGAGAAGTAAAATACCATCCGCGGGCGCTCGCGGAGTTATTTCGCTCTGCGCGTTATTACAACCGGCAACGACCGGGACTGGGAGCCGAGTTCTTTGATGAGTTAGACGCTGCCGTGGCCAGGTTGGGCGCCGACCCAACGCGGGCTAAAGCCGACGACGACGGCGTTCGCAGCGGACGGCTGCGAAGGTTTCCCTTCCGAATTTATTATGTTTGCGACCCGAACCGAATCCGACTGCTGGCCGTTGCGCACTTGCGACGGCAGACCGGCTATTGGCGCACGCGATTGAAAGACTGAACCGATTTTCGGGTGCCCCACCCTCAATTAGCCATGAAAACCAACGCTCAATGGAATCGCCGCGACTTTTTGAAAACCGCCAGCACGGCGACGCTGGGCGCGCTAGCCGCGCGTTTTCCCAATGTGGTTCTCGCCAATGAACCGGCGGCGGAAAAATTAAAGGCCACCGCCGACACTGTGATCGTCCTGTGGATGGGCGGCGGCATGGCGCACACCGAGACCTTCGATCCGAAACGCTACACGCCGTTTGAGAAAGGCATGGCCCCGGACGCGTTTCTCAGCACGTTCCCCAGCATCCCGACGGCGGTGGACGGCATCCAGTTTACCGAAGGGCTGGAGAAAATGGCCGCCGTCATGGATCGTGGCACGCTCATCCGCACTTACACGGCGGGCGATCTCGGTTTCATTCTGCACTCGCGGCATCAATTCCATTGGCATACCGGTTACGCACCGCCGCAGACCGTCGCCGCGCCGCATATTGGCGCGGTCATTGCCCGCACCCTCGGGCCCTTGAATCCCGCCGTGCCCGCGTTCATCAACATCGGCCAGCGGTTTGACAACGGCGAGGGCGAGGAGTTGAAGGCGTTTACCACCGCCGGTTTTCTGGGCAGCGAATATGGCCCGCTGAATATCCCGTTCCCCGATCAAGCCGAGGATACCGTGCGTCCACCAGGCGGCATGACGCCGGGACGATTTGAAGATCGGAACAAGTTTTACAAGAAATTGCTCGCGGCCAGTCCGGTGGGCGAATACGGCAGCGACTATCAAAAAGAATCACTCCTGCGTTCGCTCGATAACGCCCATCGCCTCCTGAGTTCGCCAGCCGCCAAGGCCTTTGACCTTTCGCTCGAACCGCTCGATAGCATCCGGAAATACGTGCCCACTTATCAGCCCGCCCAACGCTTCACCGCCGAGCGCGACCGGTTCGGCGCGAAGTATGAAGACCAGATGGTCGGGCGGTTTGGCCTGGGCTGTTTGCTGGCCCGGCGGCTGGCGGAGGTGGGCGCGCGCTACATCGAGGTCACGACCGAATACATTCCGTTCTTCAACTGGGACACGCACGAAAACGGCCACTCACGCTTGGTGGCCATGAAGAAACAAATTGATGCGCCGATCGCGCAGCTCGTCCTTGATCTGGAAGCGCGCGGGCTGCTCAACCGCACGCTCATCGTCCTGGCGAGCGAGTTCAGCCGCGACGCGATGATTGAAGGCAAGCCCGACAAGTTGATCAAGGACCAGGTCGAAGTGCCGGCCAAGGTCGAGGACCCCAAGCATTACGGGATGCACCGCCATTTCACCGATGCCGGCTGCGTGTTGCTGTATGGCGGCGGGATGAAACGCGGGCATCTCCACGGCCTCACCGCCGACGAGCGTCCCTGCAAAACGATCAAGGACCGAGTCGTCATCGAGGATTTGCATGCTTCGATTTATCGCGCGGTGGGAATTTCGCCGAAACTAGCCTACGAAATTGAAAAGCGGCCGTTCTACACGACGCGCGATGGTTTGGGCAAACCGGTGGCAGATCTTTTCGCCTGAGCGCCAAGGTGGCGGGGTAAGGTGCTCTGGGACCCGAGCCGCGCTTTGGCCAGCCTTGGCGTCAAAAAAGCCAGCGGAGGCCGAGGCAAAACAGACCGCAAGTGAGCACTCCGAGGCCCAAGGCCACGGCGCCCGGCAGGCGTTTCTGCGGCAGCTCCCACCACATATACAAGCTGCTCAGCACCATGAAAATCAAGCCGGCGGCCACGGCATCCATCGAAAAAGCCCACAGCGAAGTCAGCGCCCAGTCACGGCTTTGGCGGGCATCATCCAGTTGCACGCCCGTAAAAGTGTGGAGCCCTTTCATCAAGCCCCATGCGTTCACCACACTATGCCGCACGGTGACGCGCTGCCGCGCCAGATCGGCTTTGAGAAAAAAGAAATGCCCCGGGCGCCGGGCTTGAAACTCGAACTGATTTACGTCCGACCGGGTGGTGGTCCACAGAATCTCCCCTTCGATGCCAAGCTGTCCCAGAATGTCGCGCGCCTGCCCGAGGTCACCCTTCACCGCCGGCCCGGGCGACGTAATCTCCTGCTCATAATTCGTGTCGTGGCGGTTGCTCCACGATTCCGCAAAGCTCCAGGTCGGATGGTTCAGGAGCAGGCCGCTGAAGGCAAACAGCCGCAGGAAAAAGAGCAGAAACAACCCCGTGTAGAAATGCAGCTTGCGATTCCAGCGCTCGCTGCCGGCCCGGAAGCGTCCGGCGCTCCAAGATTTTCCGGTGGGTTCAGTGGCTGAGGGCATAGGCCATTCCGAAAAACGCTAGTGCCCCCGCGCCCAGCAGGATAAGTCCCACCTTGCGTTCCGTGCGCAACCCATACCAGAGATAAACGCCGCTGACCGAGATAAACAGGATCAGGTAAACCGTGGCGTCGGCCAGCCAACGCCACGCCTTCATGGCGAACCAGTTCATCCGGAGATTGACCAGGTGCTGACCCGGAAACTTATGAAGCGTCACCAGGGCATCGGCCAGACCGGTCTCCCGGGTCACGATGGTGGCGCCGCGGTTGGCGAGACTGATGGTCACGAGCGATTCGCGTCCAGGAATCGTTACGGGAAGGATCAACTGCTCCTCCTGGACCAGGTGCCGGACGAATCCGATCTCCCCGTGGACCTCGGCTTTTTCCAGCACCGGTTTAAGCGCCTCGATGAGCGGCCGGCCCGAAAGGGTTTGCAAGTCTCCGGGCAGGAGCAAAGCGGATACAACGCGGGTGTTGGAGGCTTCTGGACCAAGCTTCGGTAGCCAGGTGTGGACCAGAAAGAACACGCTGATGGCAAAGACGAGCACGAAGGGGCTGCTGAACAACCCGAGGTAAAGGTGCAGATCGCGAATGAGCCGGTAAAAACGCCCCCTCATGCCGCGGGCGTCCTTTCCGCATTTGAGAACCCCGCCCGGTTGTCGCCGGGGAAGCATCTTGCCTGATAACCATTGCGCTCGGCCATAGCTCATCACGATCTACTTGCCGGTCCTTGTCAAGGATCGCTTCCGCCTCAAAGACTTGATCAATGACCGGGTTGCAGTCCCGGCCAAGGTCGAAGACCCCAAGCATTACGGGATGCACCGCCATTTCACCGATGCCGGTTGCGTGTTGCTGTATGGCGGCGGCATGAAGCGCGGGCACCTCCACGGCTTGACCGCCGACGAGCGTCCCTGCAAAACGATCAAGGACCGGGTCGTCATCGAAGATTTGCATGCTTCGATTTATCGCGCGGTCGGTATCTCGCCTAAACTCGCCTACGAAATTGAGAAACTGGCCGCGTCCGTCTCCAAACTGGCACATCGATTTGCTTTGACACATCGCTGGTTTGTGGCTGCCATAAACGATGTCGGCGGGATTACCCGGACTGACGGATCATAAACTCTCAACCCATGAACGCTAATATTACTTCCACCCTCAAAACCCTCACTTGCTCGCTGGCTGTCACCGTGACGCTGCTGGCCGCCTCCCCCGCCATCGCCGCTCCGATTCCCGATGACTGCAAAATCGGCGGCTTCGCCGTCGGCTGCCAAGCTTACACATTCAATCGCTTCTCCGCCTTCG